>JAYEGD010000175.1:0-11800 GCA_034658915.1 Campylobacterota bacterium
CTAACTTCTGAAAAAGATAATACAGATAAAGTTGTAAAGTATATTGATGAGGTTAAGCGTATGAAAATAGAGCTATCACCTCCAGATATTAACCATTCACAACTTGAGTTTTCGGCTATTAATCAAAATGGAAAAGATATAATTCTGTTTGGATTGGGTGCAATTAAAGGAGTTGGTGAGGCTGCTGTAAAATCTATTTTAGAGGTGAGAAAAGAGGGTGAATTTAAAACATTAGAAGATTTTGTAAATAGAATTGACTCATCTAAAGTTAATAAAAGAGTAATAGAGTCTATTACGAAATCTGGTGGATTTGACTGTTATCACTTTTCTCGTCACGCTATTTTAGAACAGATTGAGACAATAATAGATATTGCAAAAAAAGCTTCTGATGCGAAAAAAAATGTAATAGGTAGTCTATTTGGAGATGATGATGAAATAACAAAAATAGAGCTAAAGTTGAATAACAGTCCAGAGTTTGAGCTAAAAGAGATTTTGAATTTTGAAAAAGATACATTAGGATTTTATGTCTCAGGACACCCTCTTGATAGTTTTAGAGCTGAAATGGACTCTATCTCTTATGCTCTCTCATCAGATATTGAACAAATAGCTGATGGCTCATACGCAATTTTCATAGGAAAAGTGGAAGATATTGTTCAAAAAGTTAGCAAAAAAGGTAACACCTTTGGTCTTGTAACACTGATGGATTTCCATGGCGATATCGAGATTATGCTCTTTGCAGATAAATTAGAGCAGTTAAAAGAGATGAATTTAGAAGAGCCAGTTGCATTCAAAGTAAAAATAACAAAAACAGAGATGTTTACTAGAATGGGTGTCACAAAAATAATGACACTAAAAGAGGTAAAAAAAGAGTCTAAAAAGTTTGAAACAAAAAAAGTCGAAGAACCTCAATTGCCACTTTGCATAAAATTACCGCTTGATATTGAAGATAGCACAAGAGTCGAACTTCTACAACTTATTAACAAGCACAGAGGAAATAGAGAGTTACAAATTACATTTACTTCAAAACTGCAAGATATAAAAATAGAGAGTTCAATTAGAGTAAATAGTACATTGGAAGAGGCTTTAAAAAGTTTAGAATTTGTAGATGTAATTTAAGTATGAAGCGTTAGCTTCATACTATATTATGCGCGTCCTGATAACATTCCATAGATTGTCATAGGTTTTAGTAGTTTAGTTTTTAGTAACCACCAAATCCAACGCTCTTTAGTTGGGTCTAGTGGGAATGATGGAGTTGGTTTTTTACTCCAATCAAACTCTGCTAGCATAACAGTACCAACACTTGTAATTAATGGACAAACTGTATATCCACCATATTTAGCTGAAAGAGGTTTACCCTCCATCATATCAATAATATTTGTAACAAGAACTTTGTACTGTTTTCTAACACTACCACCTGTTTTACCCATTGGTACTGCAACAACATCACCTAGTGAGAAAACATTTTTAAATTTAACACTTTGAAGAGTCTCTTTATTAACAGGAACCCAACCTTTAGCTGAACCAATTTTAGATTTAGCTACAACCTCTGGAGCTTCCATAGGTGGAGTTACATGTATAAAGTCATAATTCATAGTTACATTTTCATGTTTTGTAACCATATCATACTCTTCTAAATCTTCATCATACTCACCTTTCTCTTTCCAGTGGTGATCAAAAGTTGCAGTTTTTGCAGCTGTATCGATTGCAGTTAAATTGTGTGCATATTTCCATTTGAAGCCTCTATCTTTAAACTGTTGTAAGATCGCTTCATGGTACTCAGGAACACCAAACATTTTTCCACCATTTGGTAAAAATGTAAGTTCAACTTTGTCATGAACTCCAGCTTTTTTAAGTAAATCGTAAGTTAAATACATAATTTTCTTAGGAGCACCACCACATTTAATTGGAGTATTAGGATGAGTAAATAGAGCTTGAAGTTTTCCAGGTCCTGCATGAGCTTTTGCTTTAGCAATTAACTCTTCAATACCTTTGTAAGTGTCAGATGAACCATCAGCAAAGTAGATAGAATATACACCATCTTTACCAACATGTTTTTTAACAACTTCATTTTGCGCTGTAGAAGATGTAATTAGACCCTCTAAACCTTGGATTTTTCCATAATTTAGCATTAAACCTGTTGCTACAATCAAGTAATCATAAGTTACTTCAGTACCATCAGATGTAACTACTTTGTTGTTTTTTGGATCAAATGAAGTTACAAAATCTTTAATTAAATTTACGCCAGATGGAACAAAGTCATCTCTTAAATACTCAATATCAGATTGCTCCCAAAGTCCAGCACCTACTAAAGTTTGACCAGGTTGGTACGAAACAGATAGAGGATCAGGCTCAATAACAGTAATGTCAGGGTTAGATAAATTATTAGTTAATCTAGCAGCAGTACTCATACCAGCTAGTCCACCACCAACAATTACAATTTTGCCTTTTGCACTAGAAGCTTCAACTTCTGTAGCAGCTCCACTAACGCCTAAGATAGCAGTAGCAGCAACTGGAGAGATTGCCATAATACGTAGTGCTTCACGACGTGTTAGTCCACCACTTTGGACCTCTTTATCAAGAATCTCTTCTAACAGATCTTTTTCTTTCATAATACTCTTCCTTGTTATTAAAAATGTGACAAAGATTGTACTAAGTTAATAATAAATAAAAGCTTTTAGTAGCTTTAATCTATTAAGAAATTTAATAAGTGTGCATAATTTGTGTCACACATTTTTCATAAAAAGCGTATAAAAGAGCATTTTATTTCTCGAAAACATTGTTTTCGTAGCTTTAGGGGGTTGTAGGGACAAAATTGTCCCTGCCACTAAAACGGACAGGGGCGTTTTAGTGCGTAGCATCAGTTAGTATTGATATCTTACGAAGATTCTAAGGTCTTGAGAATCTTTTAAATCTGTTGGACCATCTGTTGGTGCATCCCAGTAGCAGATAGTATTTGCACGATAATCGTGTTTCGCATATGTGTATCTAACTTGAGCAGATAGATATTTTTTTACAAGTGGAATGTTCCAGTAGGCTTCACCAACATGTCCACGCGTTGCAATTTTTGAGCCCATTAAAGTGTCTTCAGCCCATGTCATTGGTGTCCAATATTGTGAACCGTAGTTGTACTCTATACCAAATTTACCGCTATCAGTTATCATATCAGGGAACAGATAACCTGCCCAAAAGCTGTAACCAAATTGGTTGTCATTACTTCCAAGCATAGAGTAACCATTTGATGGCATTGTGTATGTTCCTGCAATTGATGCAAAGAGTATTGACTCTTCTAAGAACTCATTATCTTCACTCAATCCCTCAATTTGGTAAGATATAGCTCCCAAGTTAGTTGTACCAGCTGCAACTTTTGTCTTAGCAGTTGCATCATTAACACCCTTAGAGTTGAAAACAGCTGTATATTGTGCCATTAGTTTATGTTGTCCATTGTCATAAATACTAGCTGGAACTACAAAGAAGTCAACTGCACCATCATCTTCTCCTTGTGCTACTGTTGGATCATAAACATAAGGAGTTTGTCCATAAGTGGTGTTTACAGTGTCATGTGCGCGACCTGCAACAAATTTCACATACGACCCAGGCAGTCCTAAGTCATTAATTTTAACCATACCAGCATCAACTTCCATATTTGTAATATGTGCAAGTGGTGAACCAGGTTTTTTGTCACCTTGACGCCAATTAGCTAAGAAACCAGTAGTTGATGGGCGACGACCAACACTAAAACTAAACTTCTTGTTTAGATTGTAAACAAAATATGCTTGTTTTATTCTAACTGTACCATCATCAGGACGGCTAGCAGCTCTCCAGTCAACATTTTGAAAAGGTTCAGCTGATGGAATTTTGTTACCACCAAATGTTTTATACACCTCAAGTTGCCCTTTAAACATTAGCCCTTTTACAGGAGCAGAAGCCATTCCTAGTCTTAAACGCTGAGTAAAAATTGATGGGTTAGAGACACCATTTCCATTGTTATATTTATATTGAAGATTCTCATAAGCAGAACGTAAATCAACACTCCATTTAATGTTGTCATTAGCATCATGTGCTTTTACTTTTTTAAACTGAGCTTGAGTGAATTTTTGAGTCTTTTCAATTTTTTTCACCTTTTTTTCTAATTCATCATTAGATTTTTGGTTTGACTCCAGCTGCTCAATTTTTTTGAGAAGTAGATCGATTTGACGTTGCATAGATGCTTCATCTGCCAAAAGAGAGGTTCCAATAAGTGCATAAAGACTTAAAGATATAATCTTTTTCATTTTTTACCTTTACATGTAGTGTTTTGATTATTTTAAGAGAGAGATGTAGAACTATGCTAAATGCATAGAACTACTTTTAGTTTAACAAGATGGAACGTTACCACTATCATTTGCATATTCATAAGAGAACTCATATAAATGTGGTACATATTTCTCTTTTACTTTAACACCTGGACAAATTACTTCAATCTCTTCAAGCATTTTACCATCTTCGTTAATTTCAAACCACTCCATTTGTGAATGTTTTGCAGCAAAATCTGCTCCACTTAAACCACCACAAGACTCTTTGATTTTTTTAGAGTAATACTTTAAACCTTTACCCGAATCAGCTTGAAGAGATGACGCGCTAACGCCTAAAATTAGTAGTGATGCCATTGCAACTTTTGTAAACTTCATCATATAATAATCCTTTAGTAATATTTATATAACGAAATATTATCTGATTAATATTAAAATAACTTTAGATTAATTATGTGATTTGTCTTACTTATAAGTATTGTTTATACATTAGCAAGATGGAACATTTCCACTATCTGCTGCATACTCATATGCAAAATCATATATGTGTTCCATATATTTTTCTTTAAATTTGTCACTGCTTATTACACTTTTTGCTTTTGGGCATACCTTAATAAACAGTTCTTGAATTTCACCATCTTCTTGTGCAATTTCCAAATCTTCTCTTATAAATAATCCTGAAAACTTAGTTCCATTAAATCCACATTTACCTTTTAACTTTTTTAAGTAAAGCTTTTGACCTTTTACAGCATTTGCACTAAGAGTAGTTGTTGTAACACTTAATGCAAGTGCTGCCATTAGTAGCTTTGAAGTTAATTTAATCATAATATTTCCTTATGTATGTTGTAGTATGAAATATTATAACTTCTTATTTATTAATTTCTCTTGATGGTGGCTATGTGAGTAAATCATTAGCTAAGTCAAATTTGTTTGCAGTCATTAAATGAACTTTACCATGAAGCTCTTGAACCTTTTTAAGAAGATTGTAGCTTAGTTCAAAGCCCACTTTGTACTCCTCTTTCTCACTAATATTTGCAGCAACTCTAAGCTTCTCTATCCAGTATGATGGAACATTGATACCCGGTACATGTGAAGCTAAAAATTGTGCAGTTCTAAGCTTTGTAATTGGGAAGAGTCCTATTATTAGCTGTGTATCAAAACTATTACTATCTTTTGTTTCATCTAGCATATTTAAAAGCATTTTTGCGTTTTCTATGTCATAAACTGGCTGTGTAATTATTCCAACAGATTTATGTGCAATCTTTTTTTGCATCTTTTTTTGAAGTGTTTTAGGGTTTTTTGCATGAGAGTTCATAACACTAAATCCATAAAGCTCTTGAGGCTTATGTCCTAATGGTTTTCCAGCATAATCAATTCCACTGTTAAAACATCCAATTATATCAAGAAGAAGTGAGCTATCTGCTTCCACAACACCTTTAGTGTGCGGTTGATCTGACATTTTAGCAGGGTCACCGGTGAGAGCTAAAATTGCTCTTACATCTGCCTCATTAGCACCTAATAAATCTGATTGCAATGCTATTTTGTTGCGGTCTCTCATGCTCATTGTTGCAATTACTGGTTTGCTTAGGCGTTGTTGCAAAAGTGAAGCAGCAAAGAGTGAGTTGTATTTTAGTTTAGCTAGAGGGTTATCTGTTGTGCTGAAGCCATCAACTTTTTTGTGAAGCTCTAGCTCCTCAATTTTATCAATAATGTGTGAAAATTTAGCCCCATGAGGAGGAGTGGTCTCAAGTGTAATGTAATTTTTAGAGTGTAATTTTTCAATAAGTTCTTTAAACAAGCTATATCCTTTATATGAAATTTTAATATAAAAGAGGTAAATAATACGTAAAACTATTTTTTATAATATCTTATATCCTGCGCCATAACTATTAGTGATGAAAAATTCACCTTCTTTTATGTTTAGCATAGTTTTTTTCTTAAACCTTGATATTATTTGAACAATCGGATTACACTCTGTATCTCCATCCTTTGTATTTGGGTACATTATTTCTTCAGCTATTTTACAAGCATTGATGTACATATGTTTATTTAGTAATAGAAGTTCTATAATTGCTTTTTCACTTGCTGTGATTTTAATTTGTATATCTTTATGAAAAAGTTCTGCTCTCTCTTCATTCCAACTAAAGTTATTACCTAGTTCAATAATAGCTTTAATTTCAAATTTTTGAAGAAGTTTTTTTAATGTTTCATCAATATTATCTATTTTTACAGGCTTCACTAAATAGGCAAAAATTTGAAGATTTGCAGCTGTTAATAGTTTCTCTTGATCTGCAAATGCACTCAGCATTATAATCTCAATAGCACTATCTTTTTCTCTTATTTTACGCGCTACATGTAGTCCACTTATTTTAGGAATTGAAATATCTAAAATTGCTACATCAAAAGAGTTTTCCTCGTAGAGACTTAATGCCTCTTTTCCATCAGATGCTGTAATTACTGTTGTGAAATATTGTGTCAATATTTCTGCCATGTTTTTTCTTATTATTATGTCATCTTCTACATACAATACTTTTAAATTTTTAGTCATAATGTTATCCTAAATACTACTCCGTTATCTATCTGTTTTGCTTCAATTGAACCACCTAGATGCTCTTGTAGAATAAATTTTGCAAGGTAGAGTCCTAACCCACTTCCTACTTTTTCAACCTTAGTAGTGTAATTTTCATCAAATATATTTTTTAACACATTTTCATCAATTCCACCTGCGTTATCTACTATGTCTATTATAGTATGATTATCTTGTGTGAATCCAATAATTTTAATAATTTTATGTTCTATTGCACTATTTTCAAAAGCATCTTTGGAATTTTGCATCAAGTTTAAAATTATATGAAGTAACTCATTTGGATAAACATTGATTTTTTTTGTAAAGTTCAAATCTATTTTTACATCAATATCCTTACTTAACATCTCTTCATGTGAAAGCAAGACGGCTCTTTTTACTATATTGCTTAAATCAATATTTTCATAGACTCTATTTGGATGAAAAAAGTTTCTAAAGTCATCTATTGTCTCTGTTAAGAAATGCACCATCTCATCTATCTCTTTTACTTTCTCTTCTAAATATTGTGGTGAAATTTCACTCTTTTGTTTTAGTTTAAACTCTAATGACATATTTACTGAAGCTATTGCAGTTAGAGGCTGCTTCCATTGATGTGCAATTGCTCCTAACATATCTCCTATTTGTGCCTTTTTATTTTTTAAAACGAGCACATTTTTTTGTTTATGAATTTTATCTTCTAAAAGTTTTACTCTATAGTTTAGTAAGTATGAGAACAAAAGAGCTTCTATTGCAAGAGCAACTCCAGAAGCATGAAATATCCAACTACTATAGTTTGTAAAACCAATTAACATATAGAGAGTTAAGCCCATTCCTAAAATATATGTTAAGTATGCAAATATGAAAATTTTGCTTAATGGATGTCTAGTTTTAATAAGATGAGTTGCAAAAATAACTAAAATAATAAATGTGTAAGAAAAGAGCAGCCCTACGCTTTTTATCGCAATGTCATAATTAATAAAAATTGCTAAAATTATATATATTAGACTAAAAAATAGAATACTATGCAGTGCATATTTTAATCTCTTATATTTTATTTCAATATTAAATAGAGTTAAAATAAAAATGGTTAATAGTGGACATACCAAAATTGCACTAAAATTAAATAGATATGCATCTAAGCCATAAACATTAAAGTTATTGTAAATTGTTCCATACATGTAGAACAGTCCAAGTGTCGCATTAAAGAGATATAGTGAGTAGAAGATGTACTCTTTTCTTCTTGAAAAAATAAAAAGAACTATATTGTAAAGCGTTAATGTCAATAATATTGAGAGTAAAATATTTGAGTATAAATTTTTGTTAATTATTGCTTGAGTTGAGTTGTACTTATCGTATATTTCAAAGTTGATAAATTGAAAAATAGGAGAACTATTTTTAACATATATACTTTTTGTTACATGTGGAGGTAGAGTGATTTCAACAACTACTGAACTTCCTGCTAATTTTTTTGCAATATTATCATCAAAAAGTCTATACATTGATTGATTGATTAGCTTAGATTCAATGAACTCAAAGATTTGTATCTCTTTGCTCATATATGCAAAATTATTGTGAAAGTAGATTTTTTTAGAAATATCTGTTGTGTTATTTAACCTTAGTCTGTACCAAGTTGTATTATGATTTATCCCAAAGCTAGCACTATTACTTGTAGTTTTAAAAAATGAATTTTTTATCTCATCAATCTTTAGGCTGTTGTTAGCATCGAATAGGTACTCAATTTCAAAATTTTGTTCATTAATTGGTGTGTAACCAATTTTTAATTCAGAATTAGCAATTGAAAAAATAAAAAATAAAAATAATAGAATTCTCATGTTTTAGTACTCATTACTCTATCTCTTCATTTTTTTTATACTTAGCTAACTGTTCAAGTTCTAAAGTGCGAAGCTTTACCTCTTCTTCCAATTTAGTATTAAACTCTTTTAAAACATGCTCTAAAGTAATGTCTTTTCTAATACTGCTAAAACCTGCTAATACTCCATTTTCAATAATTGGAGATATAACAACATTTACCCAACATTCACTTCCATCTTTGTTTCTATTTTTTAGTGTGCCTCTCCATATGTGAGAACTTTTTATACTTAACCACATATCACTATAGACTTCTTTTGATGTTTCACTATCTTTTAAAATTGAGTGCTTTGAACCTATTAGTTCATCATCCGTGTAACCAGTTAAGTTGCAAAACTCTTCACTAACATAAGTTATTACTCCATTTGTGTCTGTTTTAGAAACTGGTACATTTTTAGAAAATATCTCTAACTGCTTGTTTAGCTCTATGCTTTTTAATTTTAAAAGTCTATTTACTCTTAATTTTGTTAAATAGATTAAAAGAGTAATCATTCCCATAATAGAGATAACTATCCATACAATTGTGTAGTCAAAACTTTTGATATATTGAGCATTTAGCCATCTATTTAAGATTGCATATTGAGTGTTAGTTGTACCTAGAGCTATCTCTTTTGTTAAAATACTGAGAAGTTTTTTGTCATTTGATCTTACAAGCATAGAGATTGGCGTATTTTTATTAATATTGTAATTTACATCTATTTTATCACTGCTTATATCTTTTTTAATATCTATTAAATTTCCAATACATCCAAAGTTTAAGCCGATAATTACGCTATTAACAGAGCTTTGAATGTCTGGGAACGTTTTAGTGTTATATGAATGGTAGTAACTACGATTAAACTTATTGTCCAAAAGTGCAATAGATTTTTCTTTAATACTATTTTCATCATATAAGTAACTGTTCTCTTTAAGAGTAACTAATGCCATTGGTATTTTAATATATGGTATTGTTAGGCTTAAATCATTATCATCAATTTCACTATCTTTATAGACTGGAACAATATCACATTTTGAGCTTTTCAGATGCGATATGGACTCTTCTGTGCTTTTTACATGTACAGGCTCAAATGAGATGTCGGTATTTTTAGAAAATTTTGATAAATACTCTGAAACTATACCTGTAAATTCGCCATCAATATAGCCCTGGTATGGCATATCACGCTCTTGTATGCAGACTTTTAATATATTTTTATTCTTTAGATACTTTTTTTCATCTGCTGTTAATAAGAATTTTCTTTGACTTATTGTGTAGTAGATTAAATCACTGAAATCTACTGTGCTATTTGCGTCTATAAGCTTTAGTAGCTTATATGTTGTTGTTATCTCTTTTAGCCTATCTATATTAATTGAGCCAAATTTTACTCCATCAACAATAGATAGTTTTTTTAATACATCTGCTTCATATAGTAGAGCTTTTTTAGATTTATTTTGAGTATTGTATTTATTTAAAATAATTTCAACACTTTCATCAATGTTTTCATAAGCATATTTCCAACCCTTAATTGTAGCTTTGTAAAAATTATCAACTAAAATGGGATCTCTGTTAATGAGTTTTGTTGAGGTAAATAGTATGTCACTATAAAAATCATAACCATACTCTCTAGGATCAAAGATGGTGTACTCTATACCTTTTTCTTGAAGGGCAAATGGCTCATTAGCTATATATGAAACCATTAAATCAGCATTTGAGTTAACAATATCAATAACATCAAAACTTGTTGTAATAACTTTAAAACTATCTTGATCAAGATTTTTCCAAGAGAGCATAGCATTTATTGAAGCTGTGTATGTTTGATCATTATTCATCATTATTTTTTTACCACTAATGTCTTCTAAACTCTTCAAATCGTTACGTTTTTTTGAAACAAGAACAAGAGGAGAAGATTGATTAATAGCTGCAAGAATGGCAATGTCTCTATTTTTTTGTACTTTTTCTAAAATTAAAGATGAGTGTCCCACACCAAAGTCAAATTTTCCATCAGCTACCTCTTTTGCATTGTCTCTATGCAAATCATACTCCATAATTTTTACATCAAGTCCCATTTCACGGTAGAACCCTTTTTCAACTGCAGTGTAATACCCAGCAAATTGAAACTGATTTTTCCATGGAAGAACTAATGTTACTTTGGTTAATTCAGCATTCAAAAGAGCAACAAGTGCAATCATTAGTAGAGTTATTTTCATTTTGAGACCTTCTAGTAATAATCGTTAAAACTACTACATTTATCTTTTAAAATATCACCAACATTAAAAAAGTTTGGAATATTATTGTCTATATATATCATACTTCCATCAGGACTATATTTTTGAAAACCAGTTATATATGAACTTTTAGAAAATTCACCCCATTTTGACATAATATTGTGAGAAAAGAGTTTATCTGCGTCTGTTGGTGTCACTTTTGTCCCATTTTGTTCATAAAAGTTATTAAAAACGAAAGGCAACTCTGAACCATGACAGATAGCAGGGTATTGACACTCTTTATTTGCAAAAAAAGCAAAAGATGGAACAAATGAGTTATGATAAAAATAGCTATTATCACCATTTGATTGAGTGAAATATCTAGTAGAACACTTAAAAGCATAGAGATTTAAAAATTCACTATATGATAAATCAGGGTTTTTCTCCTTTTTAAATGCATCAATTGCTTCAATAAAACTAGGTGGAATACTGTTAAGCATAAAATTGATTTCATCATTATTGTTACCTATAAGAAGTGGAACTGTTGTCTTGGATTTAATTAAATCTAGTTTGATGGTAGAGTTGTCAATATAGGGGGAATAAGGAAAAAGAGTTTTAAATGCAATGGTAGGAAAATGCTCTCCTATTAAAGTTTTTGTAAGTTCTAATGACATATATATAAGGCTAAGTGGATCAGCTTCATATATTGATTTGGATGTTTTATCTTCTACATCTTTTTTAAGGCTCGAAGCTATTTGAGCTGCACTCTTTTCATCTTTAAATCCAAATCCCATGTATGGACTCTGCATAATTGCATTTTTTACTTTTTTAGATATTTCACTACCGTTAGTAGTGTGAATTCCAACAGACATAGAGCCTGCACTTTGTCCCATTAGTG
>JAYEGD010000176.1:0-11784 GCA_034658915.1 Campylobacterota bacterium
TAAAGAATGAATAACTCAACTTTAAACCTCTATTTAACTCCAACTTCTGGCACATTCGTGTCAGCACCGACACTCACTCAAAGTATCACAGCAATTTAAATCACCTCAAGTGCAAAAGATTATGCAACACTGAGATCTATAATTGATACTGCTAGAAAGTGAGACATGAATGAGTTTGAAACCATTGGAGATATTTTTGGTGGTGAGTCTGTTTTCTAGGATGCTTTAGAGTGGGTTTTTGTTGAAAATATGGGGGTGAGTTGTTACCATTGTTTTGTACTCATTCCAGCTCAAGAGAGGTGGAGCTAGTTAGATTGTGGGAACGAAAGAAAAATTACCAATCTTTTTATGCTAGTTTTGATTCGTTATTTATGTTTTTTGGTATCAAGTTAATTAATGTTCTTAGTGCATTATTAACAGACTTTGCATCTGGAAATATTCTACTAACATCCTTGTCTAGTTTAATAATATTAACACCTTCTTTATATTGTTTGGCATATTTGCCTTTTATTCCATTGCTAAAATCATACTCTTCTAGCATTTCATCTTCTGTATTCATCTAAGACTCCTCATAAATTTTTTGTTCTTTCTTCGTTGCTTTTCTTGCACTAATTATTCTAATTGAATCAATTTTTTCTATATGAATTACAACAATAGTTTTTAAATTGATTGATTTGCCAATCAAAATTAGTCTATTTTCATCATTATTATAAAATGGGTCTTCGATTGTAATTGACAAATCATCACCAAAAGCAGTACTTGCTTCTTCAAACGTAACTTTATGTTTTATAAAGTTTAATTTAGCCTTTTTATCATCCCACTCAAAATTAATTGCCAATACAAACCCTTAGTAGCATTTCAACAATTTTAGCATAAATTTATTTATGTATAACTTCCAAGATAACAAGTTGCTTCAGAGTAAGAGAAGTGGAACGAGGAAAAAAATCAGTTTTATTGTTTTTGTATGCATTCCACCTCAGGAGAGGTGGAACGAGTTAAACTTTTTCAATTGTCAAAAGTTGATTAAAGCCATAATATAAACTTCCTATAACTATAAAAATCACTGAAACCATTAATATTGTGCTCATCATAAATCCTTTATCTCTCTTGTAAATTTTCTAATATACTTTATAATTTGCAAAAAAATCACTACTAATACAATTGATGCTATTAGACCAATGTAAAAATATACATCAATATCATTACTTTTTTCAAGTCTTATTGTTGAGCCAATTATAACAACCAATAAACCAATTACAATTGTTAAACCAACTCTACTCGTTCCACCTCTCCTGAGGTGGAATGAATACTATAAACCAACCAAATTGGTTACATTTGAATACTATTTATTAAATCTAGTAATTAACTCATTTAATTCATCTATTTTAATTGCTTTTGAGTAGTGGTATCCTTGTGCTATGTCACACTCAAACGCACTCAGTTTTTTTATGTGTTCGATGCCCTCTGCACCCTCTGCTACTATTTTCATTCCTAATGAGTGTCCCATTGAAATCATTGTTTTTACTAGTGTTAAGTTTTCGTTGTCGTCTATCATCTCTAAAACGAAAGATTTATCTATTTTTAGAGTATCTACAGGGAACTGTTTTAAGTATGCTAAAGATGAGTAACCCGTTCCAAAATCATCTATTGATAGTGATGCACCTAACGCTTTTAACTCATGCATAATTTTAAGCGATTGTTGAATGTTCGCCATAGATATAGACTCTGTAATCTCAAACTCTAAATGCGATGGGTCTATCTCATATTTATCAATTGATTTCTTAATAAACTCTACAAGACCGTCATGTTGAAACTGTCTTCCTGAGAGATTAATTGCAACATTGCTTACATTTTTGGAGCTTTTTTCCCAAATAGAAATCTGCTTAATTACAGACTCTATTACATGGTTTCCTAAATCAATAATTAGTCCTGTGCTTTCACAAAATGGTATGAATGTATCTGGAAATAGCAGTCCATCAGTTGGATGGTTCCATCTAATAAGCGCTTCTAATGAAATAATACGATTTTGCTTAAGATCTACTTGTGGCTGGTAATAGACTACAAACTCTTCACCACTCTTCAAAGCTTCACGCATATCTATCTCTAAATGCATCTGTTCACTAACTTTTGCACTCATTGAGTTGTCATATAGTGAGTAGTTATTTCTACCTTTACTCTTTGCATCATACATTGCAATATCTGCATTTTTTATCATCAAATCAGAGCTAAAAGCATCTTTTGGGTACATCGCAACCCCAATACTTGCAGTAACATATAGTTTATGAGAGCCAATAAAGCAAGGTTTTGAGACCTCATCGATTATTTTTTGTGCAACAATCAAGACATCTTCTTCACGCTTAAAGTGTGGGAGTAAAACAAGAAACTCATCTCCACCTATTCTTGAGACAGTATCTACATCACGTGTACACTCTGAAAGTTTTAAAGCTATATCTTTTAAAAGCATATCTCCAACATCATGTCCTAGTGTGTCGTTAATTAGTTTAAAATGGTCTAAATCCAAAAACAGAAGTGCGGTTAGGTAGTTGTATCTATTTGACTCTTTAAGAGACTCCTTTAATCTATCTTTTAAAAGTACTCTATTTGGAAGTTGCGTTAAAGAGTCATAATATGCTAGTTTTTCTATTGTTTTTTGAGACTCATTCCAATCTGTCACATCCATACTTACAGCACTTAACTTAATGCTTCCATCCTCTTTTTTATACACTTTACCTTGCGTATGGATATCTACTAATTTTGTATTAGAGTGAATCATCTGATGAGAAATTTGAAATGTTGAAGCACTCTCTATTGACTCATCAATTAATATATTAAAATGCGCTCTATCTTTTTCTATAACTCTTGCAGCAAACTCTTTGAAGCCATCTACTACATGTAAAGAGTCTATTCCTAAAATTCTTTTCATCTCAACGCTCATCTCAAAACTATTTTCAATTACATCATACTCCCAACTACCAACATGAGCCAATCTTTGAGCATCTCTTAAGTGAAGTTCACGTTGCATTAACTTACTATTAAGCTCATGTAGTGAATTGTTGTGTTCAATAATGTCATCAACCATATCAGATGCCGCGACTGCAATCTGCTCTATTTCATCTTTTTTTAGGTACTCAAACTCTAATGGTTTTGGATTTTTTGGGTCAAACTTACTAAGCTCAATAGCAAGGTTTTTAAGAGGAAATAGATTAATGTATATATATCTCGCAAAAATCATTATAAAAACAGTAGCAACAACAAACAAAACAATCATAAAATTTTGAAAAGTTGTAGTTAATTTTAAAAACTCTTTATTTGAGTAGATAATAGATAGCACTCCAATACTATCCTCACTCATAGGGTCACTTAAACTAATATGGTTATGGAAATTACCACTACTAATTAGCTCATCTTCACTCTTTGAATTTTTTGAGTAGGTGTGTGGTTTAGAGTTACTATTTTCAATTACCTTTACATGTAATACTTTTTCATCTTTGAGTAAATCTTCAGCTATATCTTTTACACCATTATTATGCTCATACATCATACTTAAACTAAGAGGATCTTTAATATTTTGTAAAATTAAGTTAAGCTTGTTAATCTCCATCTCTTCATAACTATTTTGAACAATTTTAGTAGTTACAAAAGAGATTGCAACAATAAACATCAAAGAGACAAAAATAAGCAGTGCAGTTATTCTAAAAGTTATTGATGTACTGTTCATTTCAAATCTCCTTTGTAAATATCTGATATTTTTAATAAAACTGCTCTAAACTCAATATTGTAACTCTTAAGACTATTTGGATTAATAATTGGCTTAACACGTTTATCTACTCTAACAGATATTAGAGCACCGTAACTTAAGTCATCCTCGCTATATGAGAATGTCAAGATACTATTTTTTTGAGCATAAGCAATGCTTTTTTTAATATCTTTACTATTTGTTGGTAAAAGATATATTGCAGTCGCTTGAATAGGTTTATTGTTAAAATCATTATAGCTACAAAGTGTTACATGTAGGTTATAAGTTGCAAGCTTTGAAGAGTACTTATTTTCTATAAGCTGTTTAAATTTTTTAGCATCTACATAGTTGTGAGATGAGTACAAGACGACAAAAGATATGCTGTTATTAACCACTCTTTTTTTGTAGTTGTAGTCCATTAAGATAACTTTTGGCATCAAAGCTGATTCAACTTTTAACAAATCATGATTAATAGAAGCAAAACTTGAAGATAGCGTTAGCGCAAAAAGCAGAACTCCTCTAAAAAGGTTCATCTTAAAATTCCCACGATGCGCTTACCCAATAGGTTCGTCCCTCTCTTTGGAAGTCATTAACGTATGTGTTTTGTGGTGAAACATAACGAATATCTTCATCAAAGAGATTTTTAACTGTTGCACTTATTAGTGCAGATTTGTACTTAAAAGATATTGTCTCATCAAAAGATAGATAAGGTTTTAAAGTATCTCTAAAGTCGCCATAATCACGCTTTCTGCTCCCAACATACTTAACAAGAGTTCCACTTGTAATACCATGAGAAAATTTATAGTATAGTTTTGCATTAGCTAAAAAATTTGCAATGCCGTTTATATCATCACCAGATGAGTCTTCAGCCTTAACGTACGCAAAATTAATATTAAAATCTATATCTTGAAAGTATGAGCTATCAAACTCTGCTTCTCCACCAATAAAAGTATCTACACCTGATTGTGTATAGGTTTTTGTAGTTGAGTCTCTGTAGATGGTGTCGCTGATTTTACTTATATACCCATTAACACGAAGAGTGTTTTTAGGTGTTATGTCATGAATAATACCAGTTTCAAAAGTGTCTGAAATTTCTGCTTGTAGGTTTTCATCACCTAATGAAACACCAGCAATGTCTGAATATAGCTCTATCCATGATGGCGCTCTAAATGCTCTTGAGTACATCCCTTTTATGTTTGTATTTTTACTCAATGAATAGACTAAACCGACTCTTGGACTAAACGCATCGCCAAAGTCTGAGTAGTTGTCATATCTTACTCCAACTGTTACATCAAAATCATTGGTAATTGCAATTTTATCATCTACATAAAAAGATGCTACAACCCTATCTACATCTGGTTTAATAATATTTTCTGGGTTTAAAACAGGGTGGTTTATAATCTCTAAATCTGTGTTAAGTGCGTATGAGCCTATAATTTCAGAACCAAAAAGAATGTTGTGGTTTTCAAATGCTTGGTTACTAAGCTGTGCTTTTGCATAAAACGATTGCTCTGAATAGTCACTTTTGTAGTAAATTCCTCCAAAACTTGGTGCAAAACGAGTGTCAGTCTCTTGTGTGTAGTAGTTGTACCCTACATCTACTTTAAAAGTGTTATCTGAATTAATGCTATTTTCGTAAGAGAGTTGAGAGTAGAGCGTTCCATTAATTAGTTGGTCATCATCACTATTTTCAGGAATGTAGTTACCAAACCCATAGTGTGTTCCAGCATCAGAGCGTTTATAGCGTGTGGTAAAATTCCACCCATTACTGTTTACATGTAAACCAACAGAGAAATCTTTGAGTCTCTCATTTGTCTCTCCATAATTTTTACCAACATCAGGACCAACATCTACATATTTTAAGTTCTTGTGATAATAGCCATCAAGACTAATATGCGTCTCATCAATTGAATTTGTTAAATGAAAACCACCCTTGTAGTCATCATAACTTCCAGCTCTACCAAAAACAACAGAGTTGTCACCATCTGAGTTGTTAAGTGTAACAATATTAACAACTCCAGCAATTGCACCAGAGCCATACATAATAGAAGCAGGACCACGAATTACTTCAATACGCTGAATAAGCTCTACAGGAAAATCTAAGTAGTGGTAAATAGAGCCTCGGTAGGTATTATTAACGTTAATACCATCAACCATTAGGTTGATTTTACCTTTCTCTTTTACACCTCTAAAGATAATCTGCTTCGCACCACTAGACTCAATTGAGAGCTCAATTCCAGGAACTAACCCCAATGCATCATAAACATTATCGATTCCCAGTTCAAGAAGTTTGTCTTGCCTTAAAATTGTAACAAATGCAGGCATATCATCTATATTTAATTTTGTTTTTGTAGCAATTGTACTAACTTCATCAAGAGAGTCTAAAAGTAAGTTATCGTAGTTTATATCAGCTTCGCCATGCAGTAGCGTTGCACTAAGCATTAAAAATGTAAGTAGTTTTTTCATAATTCAGCCCAAAAATTCAATATTAATTAAAATATAGCATAAATTTTATTATTTTATCTTGTTATTTAAAAAAGTAGATACTAATAAATTATAAATGTGTAAATCAGCAACTTTTAATCATAATTTAAAAAAGTAGATACTAATAAATTATAAATGTGTAAATCAGCAACTTTTAATCATAATTTAAATAAAATTGCGCGTTTATACTCAAATTTTGGGTATCTACTGGAACTAATCGTGAAAATTCACGAAAAAAAAGATAAGGAATTATATGCCTACTATTAATCAATTAATACGTAAAGAGCGTAAAAAAGTGATTCAAAAATCAAAATCACCAGCTCTTGTAAGTTGTCCACAACGTCGTGGAGTTTGTACTCGTGTATATACAACTACACCAAAAAAACCTAACTCGGCTTTAAGAAAAGTTGCTAAAGTTCGTTTAACTTCAGGATTTGAAGTTATTTCATACATCGGTGGTGAGGGTCATAACCTTCAAGAACACTCTATCGTTCTTGTTCGTGGTGGTCGTATCAAAGATTTACCGGGTGTTAAATATCATATTGTTCGTGGTGCGTTAGATACTGCGGGTGTAAATGGTAGAATGGTTGCTCGTTCTAAATATGGAACGAAAAAGCCTAAAAAATAGACGTAAAACGAACAAGTCCGTTTTACATCTAAATATTTTTAAATATAGAGTTGCTTCTTGAGTGAAGTTGAAAACAGAGATTTACTACATGTAAAGTCTTTGAGTAAATTAAATTAGTACATTTTATGTATTGATATAGCTAAAGTGGCTTCGCCGATTTAGCGTCAAAATTGAAGAAGGATATTCAAATGAGAAGAAGAAAAGCTCCCGTTCGTGAGATAATGCCAGACCCAGTTCATGGAAGTAAGTTAGTTACTAAATTTATCAATAAAGTTATGCTTGATGGTAAAAAAAGTACAGCAGAAAAAATTATGTATGGTGCCATGGATATCATTAGTTCACGTGGTGAAAAAACAGGTATTGACACATTTAATGAAGCAATTGAGAACATTAAACCTATTATTGAGGTTAAGAGCCGTCGTGTAGGTGGTGCAACTTATCAAGTTCCAGTAGAAGTTAGACCAGTTCGTCAACTCTCTTTAGCAATTAGATGGTTAGTAGATGCTTCAAGAAAACGTAATGAGCGTACAATGGCTGAGCGTCTTGCAAATGAGTTAATGGATGCAGCAACAGATAAAGGTTCAGCATTCAAGAAAAAAGAAGACACATATAAAATGGCAGAAGCTAATAAAGCATTTGCTCATTACCGCTGGTAATTAGGATAAATAATGGCAAGATCACATAAACTAGAAGATGTAAGAAACATTGGTATTGCTGCACATATTGATGCAGGAAAAACTACAACAACTGAGAGAATTCTTTTCTACACAGGTGTTGAGCATAAAATAGGCGAGGTTCATGATGGCGCTGCTACTATGGACTGGATGGAACAAGAGCAAGAGCGTGGTATTACAATTACTTCTGCTGCAACAACTTGTGAATGGGCGCATAAACAGATTAACATTATTGACACTCCGGGTCACGTTGACTTTACTATTGAAGTTGAGCGTTCTATGCGTGTTCTTGATGGTGCTGTTTCAGTTTTCTGTGCTGTTGGTGGGGTTCAACCTCAATCAGAGACAGTGTGGAGACAAAGAAACCGCTATGGCGTACCATCAATTGTTTTTGTTAACAAAATGGACAGAACTGGTGCAGATTTCTATGAAGTTGAAAACCAAATTCGTGACCGTTTAAAAGGTAATCCTGTACCAATTCAACTACCTATTGGTGCTGAAGATCAATTTGCTGGTGTTGTTGACCTTGTTAAAATGAAAGCAATTGTTTGGGATATGGACGCAGCTATGGGTTCAAACTACCATGTTGAAGATATTCCTGCTGATATGCAAGATAGAGCTGATGAGTACCGTGAAAAACTAATTGAGTCTATCTCTGAAGTTGATGGTAACGAAGAGTTAGCTGAGAAGTATTTAGAGGGTGAAGATTTAAGTGAAGATGAAATCATCGCTGGAATTAAAGCTGCTACTATTGGTATGCAAATTGTTCCAATGACTGCTGGTACTGCATTTAAAAACAAAGGTGTTCAAACTCTACTTGACGCTGTTGTTGCTTACCTTCCATCACCTGTTGAAGCTCCATCTATCAAGGGTACTATGATGGAAGATGAAGAATCAGAAGTAGAAGTTCCATCAACTGATGATGGTGCATTTGCTTCACTTGCATTTAAGATTATGACTGACCCATTTGTTGGACAATTAACATTTATTCGTGTTTATCGTGGTAGCTTAGATTCTGGCTCTTACGTTCACAACTCAACAAAAGATAAAAAAGAGCGTATTGGTCGTATCATGAAAATGCATGCAATTAAACGTGAAGAGGTAAAAACAATCTACGCTGGTGAAATTGGCGCAGTTGTTGGTCTTAAATCAACTACAACAGGTGATACTTTGTGTGCGCCTGAAGATAAAGTTGTTTTAGAAAGAATGGACTTCCCAGATCCAGTTATCTCAGTTGCAGTTGAGCCTAAAACTAAAGCTGATCAAGAAAAAATGGGTATTGCATTAGGTAAACTAGCTGCTGAAGATCCATCTTTTAGAGTTCACACTGACGAAGAGACAGGACAAACTATTATTTCTGGAATGGGTGAGTTACACCTTGAAATTCTTGTAGATAGAATGTTCCGTGAATTTAAAGTTGAAGCTGAAGTTGGCGCTCCACAAGTATCTTACCGTGAAGCGATTAAAACAGAAGTTGAGCAAGAGTACAAATATGCTAAACAATCTGGTGGTCGTGGACAATTTGGTCACGTTTATTTACGTATTAAACCAAATGAAGCTGGTCAAGGTTTCGAGTTTATAAATGCAATTAAAGGTGGATCAATTCCTAAAGAGTTTATTCCAGCTGTTGAAAAAGGTTGTGTTGAAGCGATGCAAGGCGGTGTTTTAGCTGGTTATCCACTAGAAGATGTTCATATTACTCTATATGATGGTTCATACCATGATGTTGACTCAAATGAGATGGCATTTAAACTAGCTGCTTCAATGGGATTCAAAGAGGGTTGTAGAAAAGCAGGTGCTGCTATCTTAGAGCCAATGATGAAAGTTGAAGTTGAAGTTCCTGAAGATTACATGGGCGATGTTATCGGTGACCTTAACCGTCGTCGTGGACAAATCAACTCAATGAGTGATAGAAGTGGAAATAAAATTGTTGACGCTTTCGTACCACTTTCTGAGATGTTTGGTTACTCAACTGACCTACGCTCTTCTACTCAAGGTCGTGCGACTTACTCTATGGAGTTTGACCACTACGAAGAGGTTCCTAGAAACGTATCTGAAGAGATTATTAAAAAACGTAATGGTTAACAAAAAGGAGTTTTTACTCCTTTTTAACCTATTTTAGAAAACCTCTAAACTTTCAACTTCCACTCATCTTTTTCATCGATTTCTGGTCGTCCTTGTAAAACCTCTTGTGGTTGGTATGATGACTTATACTCCAAACTTTGACAATCTTTTACATAATACCCCAAGTATATCCACTTTAATCTATATCTCTTCGCGATTTTAATCTGCTGGTAGAGCGAGTAGTGTCCTAAAGAGAGGTGTAAATAATCAGTGTCATAATAGAAATAGATAGATGAAATTCCAGTTGGAAGAATATCTATTAAATCTACCCCTATTAGTTTATCGCCATCCAAATAGAGAACTTCATAACCAAACTCATTTGCACCATCAACAAAAGAGTAGAAATAGTTTTGTGATGTTGTTTTTTTATAGTCCCAATCTCTTTGATGACCTTTAAATTTATGGTATTTATCGAAAAGTGCAAGATGGTGTTTGCTCATTACAGGTTTTTGCACAACTACTCTAATGTGAGAGTTTTTTTTGATAATTCGTCTTTTAGATTTTGTAAATTTAAACTCATCTACATTTACTTTTACGCTCTCACAAGAGCTACAACCATCGCACATTGGTCTAAAAAACATCTTTCCAAATCTTCTCCAACCTCTTACTACTAGGTCGTGGCAGTGTGTTGTTGAGCATTTATCTATTATTTGGTAGTGGGTATTTTGCCTATTGTCTTCTATGTATGAGCACTTCTCATCAACTCGACAATCTTTTAATATTAAATTCATTGACGCTATTTTAATATAATTTTGATAAAATTCATAAAAAAGTAAAAAAATATGAAAAAATTCATCAAAACACATCAAAGACTCTTATCTAAAATTTTAGGAATTCTCTTAATTGTGATTGCTGCTGCATCAATGTATTGGACGGCTCCTAAAAAAAGTTACTCATCATCAAGCTCAAAATCTAGTAGTCTAAATCCAATTACAATTATGGGGTCATCATCTGCTTCAAAGCCAAAGAGTTCTAGTCAAAATATTCAAGAAGTTATTAAAGCTCGTCAAGAAGAGCAAGTGAGACTATTTCTTATTTTAATGATTGTTGGTGGAGTTATATTTGTAGCGTATGGCTTTTTTAAAAAGGATGAAAAATGAATGAAAAAATTGAGTTGGGTCTTTTAAATAGACTTAAAATTGAGAGACAGAGTGAACCAGGAATGTATCTAATTCCACATGATGATGAGCAAGAGGTACTTTTACCAAACGCTTATATTACTGATGCTTTACATGTAGGAGATGAGATAGAGGTTTTTGTCTATAGAGACTCAGAAGATAGAGTAGTAAGTACCACACAAAAACCACTCTGTATGCTAGGTGAAATAGCCATTTTAAAAGTAGTTGATGAGACAGACTTTGGTGTGTTTGTAGATTGGGGGTTACCAAAAGATCTATTTATTCCAACAAAACTAATTCAAAAAAGTGGTCTTAAAATTGGGGATAAATGTGCAGTACATGTAGTAATGGATGAGCGTACTAACAGACTTATAGGAACACAAAAATTTGGTAATTTTTTAAGTACAGATACCTCAAAATTAAAAACAAATGAGAAGGTAAACGCATTAGTTATTTCTCAAACTCCACTAGGCTACAAAGTCATTGTAAACAACATGTATGATGGCTTAATTTTTAAAAATGAGGTGTTTGGAAAGTTAGAAGTAGGTGATTTGAAAGAGTCATACATTAAACAGATTCGCCCAGATGGAAAGTTAGATATTTCACTTCAACCCTTTGGAAATAAAAAAGGCTCACTCTCAAGCGACAAAATTTTAGAGATGTTAAAGAGTGCAAATGGAAGCTTGCCATATAACTACAAAAGTGATGCAGAGTTAATTAGTAATGTTTTTGAAATGAGTAAAAAAGTGTTTAAAAAGTCACTAACAACATTAAGTGAAAATGGTAAAATAGAGATAAAAGATACAGGTATATATCTTTGCAAATAGTAGAGTTTATTAAAGATGGCTCTACATGTAAAGTAGTAAACTTTAATAAAAAAAGACAAGAGGTAAAAGTGCCTGACCATAATAGATGACATATTCAATGAAAAGAGAAGCTATAAGCTGTGAGGCAAAATCTCGCAGATGCACTTATTGTGCCTCAAGAGGTTTTAACGAAGCAGATTGTAGCTTCTCATTT
>JAYEGD010000177.1:0-4756 GCA_034658915.1 Campylobacterota bacterium
TTTTGTGTGTTGAGCGCGATTTTATATATTTTTAAGAAATAGATGAAACAGTGAGAGATATTTTCTAAATTTACCTATACTTTTGTAATTTATACAAAGCTGTTGAGCAGAGTGCAACTAATAACCCACTATTTTTTAATACCCTTTATAATGAACACTCAAACCCATTTCAAAAAATATATCATTATCTTTCAGAGTGCTTTATGGAGTTGAACCCAAAACTAAATGACGAGTCTACTATGACAATGGCTTTTGCACTCAATGGTTTTAGTGATGGGTATATTAGTCAATGGTTAGAATTGGATAATAACCTATTGGATAAAGTAGATGAAGTGACTAATCTCTTTACAGGTATGATAGAGGGCTGTAAATGAATACTAAAAACTACAAAAAAAATATAGCAGGTCAATTAGCTCATACTTTTATAAGTCATCCTCTTACGCTGATGCTAGGTATTTTTATCCTTGTGATGGGTTATGTAACACTGCAAATCTCACCAAGAGAAGCAAATCCACAAATCGTAGTAGCTGGTGGTGCTGTTATAGTTCCTTATCCTGGTGTTAAAGCAAGTGAGATTCAAAAGGTCATAGTTGAGCCACTTGCTAGACGACTTAGAGAAGTTCAAGGAGTGGAAGATATATATGGATTTGCACAAGATAATGTAGCAATTTTAAATGTTAAATTTTTTCTAGGTGAACAGAGAGATAAGGCAAATTTTAGACTCTATAACAGTGTTCTTAGGAATGTAGATGTTCTTCCAAAAGGTATAATGCAACCAATAGTAAAAACAATGGATATAGATACAGATATTGCAATAGCTTCTATAGCATTTTATCCAAAAAACCCCTCACTCTCAATGACTGAACTTCATAACAAAGTATCAAAAATTCAGACTAAAATAAATCGTATAGAAAATGTGGCAATTACAGATTTAATTGGTGAGAGAAAAGAGCAATACAACATAGAAGTAAATCTTCAAAAACTCACTGGTTATCATCTTTCACTTGGACAACTATTAAAGTCCATAGAAGGATTAACAGCAAAAATACCAGATATAAAAGGAAGAACAATTGATGAAAAAATAGTAATATTTGGTGTTGATAAAGCTATCCGAAATATTGATGATATTAATAAACTCATAGTTGCAGTTTATGGTGGCTCGCCAATATATATGCAAGACATTGCAACCGTTACAAAAAGTGATGATATTCAAAATATGAAATCAGCTACTCTTGTATTTGCTGAAAATGGACTTGCCAATGAAATACAACAAACTACGATAAGTATTACTAAAAAACAGGGAGCAAATGTAGTCGAGGTAAATAAGGCTATCTTCGCACTTATGGATTCACTAAAAGCTGAACTAGAAAAGGAAAATATTGGCTTTATTATCACAAGAGATGATGGATATACAGCTAATCATTCCGTTAATGAACTCGTAACTCATATCGTTATCTCTGTTATTATTATAGGTATCTTACTGATTATAACCTTAGGATACAAAGAAGCATTCATAGTAACTTTAACAGTTCCTATGATTATATCTTTAACTCTTTTTGCTGGTTATATGTTGGGACAGAGCATAAATAAAATCTCGCTATTTGCACTGCTGCTTAGTCTTGGACTCTTAGTAGATTCGGCAATTATTGTTATTGAGAATATTCACAGGCATTTTCATGACCATGATGCAGGTAGTAAAACAGTAAAAGAGATAGCTATTGCAGCTACAAATGAGGTTGGACACCCTACAAATCTAGCGACAATAGCTATTATTATGACATTTCTTACTATGTTCTTAGTTGGAGGAACTGTTGGACAATACATACGACCAATTGCTATCTTTGCACCAATTGCGATGTTTGCTTCACTTATAGTTGCTTATATATTTACCCCTTACCTAGTAAATAAACTGATGACAAAGGAGGATTAAAAGGATGAAGAAACATAACTTTATAGAGACCTCTGTATATAATCTTTTGCAGAGTAGAGTAAAAAAAATCTTTACAATGCTTTTTATGCTTTTAGCCTTAGCCTCTTCGGTCATGTTAGTGACATCTGAAGCTGTAAAAGTAAAGCTACTTCCAAATCAATATGCTGATAACTTTACAATATATATTGACTTACCAGAGGGCAAATCGGTTTATGAGACCAAGGAGGTAACATCTTGTGTAGTTCAAACTCTCAAAAATGAAGATATTATTACAAATATGTCCATATTTTTAGGAGAGAGTGCGCCTGTTGATTTTTCTGCAATGTTAAAAGGACGACTTTTTGCAAATGGTGAAAATATTGCCAATATTCTTGTAAATCTTAAAAAAGAACATGAGCGAGAAGAGAGTTCAGTTGATGCAGTTCATAGATTAAGACCTATAATTCAAAAAAACTGCTCTATGCACAATCCAAATATAAAGTTTGTTCAAGCTCCTGCTGGACCTCCCTTCTTGGCTGCTATTGTTTTAGAGGTAACAAGCGATGAAAAACTATCATCAATGGAAAAACTTGGGTTCAAACTTGAAACTATTTTTAAGTCTATAGATGGGCTTGTAGATATAGATGTTTTAACAGACTCAAATACTCCACGATATGTCGTTGAATTAAATAGAGAGAAAATACTTAAATCAAATCTCAAACTTGACCAAGTCAAAAACATACTCTATCTCTCTTTTGAGGGGATGGATATAGCTTATACAAATAGTGCTAATGTGCAGAACCAAATACCGATTCATCTAGTCCTAGACAAAAAAACAAAACTTTTTAATCTTGATAGTAAAGAGGAACTACTCAATAAATTTTCAGAGATAAAACTTATGAATTCTCTTGGTATGTTAGTGCCATTAAGTGAGTTAGTAAATATTTCAACACAGATAAAAGGACATCAACTCAGCTCAAAAAATCTCTCTTCACTTATAAATGTAGTAGCAGAGACAGATATGATAAGTCAGATTTATGCACTTCTTGATATACGAGAAGCAATTGGGGAGAAACTATCAGGTGAGTATGAAGTTCAAAAAACTGGTATGTTAGATTTGACTCTTGTTGATCAAAAAACAAAGGAGAGCTTCACTCTTCATTGGGATGGAGAACAAAAAGTTTCTATGGATACTATCACAGATTTAAGTATGGCTCTTGGGGTCGCGATAGTTCTTATATTTTTTATGATGGTAGTTTATTACAAGAACTTCTCTCTTGCTACGGCTATTATTCTTGCAAGTTTTATATCTGTCGTTGGTGTTATATATGTCCATCTAATCTTTGATATTTTCACTACAGCTACATTTTACATGACGGGAACTTCGCTTATAGGGTTTATCGCCCTCATAGGGATAAACTCAAGGAATTCTCTTTTAATTATAGATTTTGCTAAGCAGTTAATTGAAGAGAAATATCTTGACATTGATAGAGCGATTGCAGTGTCAGTAAACACAAGAGCTAAACCTATACTTTTAACTGTTCTTGCTATTATATTTGCAAGTACATTATTAGCAACTGACCCAGTCTTTGGTGGTCTTGGTGTTGCACTTATTGGTGGGACATTAGCAGCTTACTTGGTTTCTTTATTTATAGTACCAATTATTATTCAGGGTACACTACATAAACAATATCCATTAAAAGAGGAATCTGATGTTTAAAATACAATTAGCTAGTTTATTATTTATAATGAGCCACTTGCAAATTCTACCAACCAAACAAGCTAATATTTCCTAAACCTAACTTTTTTAAAAACTTATTTTAGCTTTTGTCTTTTATTTTACAGTTTTTCGGCTAATTTACTATAAATTACCATTTTTACTCCGTGCTTTATGGTTTAGACTTGTTTTAGTAACAATTTTGGAGCTTTTACCTATAAAACTAAGCAATCATCTTCAAGCTTTGATGAATACAGACACAAAGTGTTCCAAAAGCTAAAACAGAAGCTACTTTTGTGGCTCCTTGATAATAGATTGTGTTACATCCAAAGTCATCTTTGAGATATTTGTTAACTCTCTCAACCATACTTCTTTGATTATAGTGATGAATGTCCGAAGACTCTGGTAAAGCAAAGAACTTAAACTTCTTCTTCTCATCCTTTGCAAGCTCTATTTTGTCTCTTAGTGCTTGTGAATTTTTAGGGTTGATATCTATGATTGGGCGGTGTCCATATTTTTGTGAGAACTCTCTAATGATGTTAGCATCATATCCAGCATCTTGCAAATCATAAAGATAATCTACTTTTTTACTTGTCTCTTGAATTAAGGGTAGTGCCACTGAACTATCATGAACATTAGCACCTGAATATACTGCTGTTATTGGGATATCACCATCCACTACACTAATATGAAGTTTACCACCTATCCATACTTCTCTATTACCCTTAGAGTTCTGTTTTACTCCAACACCACAATCAGTTGATACAAGAGAGAGCATCTCCTGTGTTGTCTCCATATCTTTTTGCTGAGTCAGTATTGTAGGTTTGACAGGCTCTCTTGCTTCACCTTTTTTTGGTCTGCCTCTTTTCTTTTTAGGCTTCTCTTCTTTTTCAACTTTCACTGCTTTTTCTCGTAATTCTATTTTAGTAGCATCACTTGCATTGTAAAGAAAAATTGTGTTACTTAGATACTCTGAAATAAACTTATCATGAGTCTTTGTAGCTAAATTTACTTCACTAAACTCTTTAAACGCTCTACTAAATGTAGATTCGCTTGGTACATCAGTTGCATATCTCCACCCACAAAGAACTCTTAGTGTTCTGTCAATACGAAGTCTATCTATAAGGTCT
>JAYEGD010000177.1:4856-11784 GCA_034658915.1 Campylobacterota bacterium
TTTTGTTGTTTGAAGATTATAAACACTTTTAGCAACAAAAGCTCTCGCTATCTGTACTCTATACTTTGGAATATTTGTTATATGCGTATCGTAAATAAATTGTTCTATCTCTGCGAAGTCTAAAATCTTGATTAGCTTCTCTTCTTTAGAGCTTAACACACCTAAAGATGCTTGTAATTCTGGAAATAGTGAGTTTTCTATATTTGTGATTTTAAGCCACATCTTTGATAGTGCTGATATAATTTTAGACATAAGCTGAATCCTTTATTTGCTTGGTTTTTGTGGTAAATAATTATAGCATTTGAAGTTTGATTTTAGCTTTTTTTAAAATTTATATTAGCTTAAATTGTGGGTTGTTTTTGGTAATCTGCAAGTGGTTCTAATATAAAAAACCAAAAATCCACAAGGCAATTTTATTACCAATCCCAACTTCTAAATCATCACTAGCAACATACGAATTTGGTATATCTTTAATTTGATTAAACCCTTTGCTTTTTCCACCAACTTCAAAAGTATACTTTTCTTCACAGTAAAAATCACCTTGTTTACTAGCAAAGATTCCTTCATCATTTAACGATTGTTTATTCTTATAGTAGTTGTCTAATTGATTTACAAAAAATGTCTCTCTTAAGTTTCCTATGTTTGGCTCTTTTGTATACATCAAGTTTGGATTTGCTAAAAATATCTTTTCAGGTTTATCAAAAGCTTTCATGCTTAGTGAGTTTTGCATTAGTAACTTTATAAGTCCTGCATCATCAAGTTTAGAGAGATAATTTTTTAAGGTTCTATCATCTTTTATATCAGCTGCTTTTTTAAGGTCACTCATCTTTGGTTCAAATGGAACACTTTTAATAATTACAGATAAAAGCATCTTAATCTTCTTTACACTATTTCCATTTAGCTTAGGATATATATTAAGTAAGTCGCTCTCTATGGATACATTGATATTTTGTTGTAATGTTTGAAAGAACATCAATTCATTTGGCATAGATAAGAAATATGGGTAATATCCATGTTTGAGATAGTCTTTAAATAGTGGTATTATTTTTTGATTATTTTGTTCAACTTCGTTTTTTATATCAGTTGCTATATCAATATGATTATTCAATATATCTTCTAAGGAAACTATATCAAACTTATATCCGTGATGAAGTTCTAAATATTCTCTAAAGCTCATACCTATCATATTGTAAACAATAGCTCTTCTACTTAAGTCATGACTACCTTTGTTAATCTGTAAAGCAGAACTGCCAGTAGCAACTATTTTTAGCTTATCAAACCTATCATAGATATTTTTAAGTTCAGCAGACCAATTTTCATATTTGTGGATTTCATCAAAACAAAGAAGCTTACCACCGTTTAATACAAACTCTTCTGCAATTTGTGTCATTGTATATTTTGAAGTATTCTCAATATCATCAAGATTTACATATAATGCTTCACTTTCTTTGTAGTTTTTACTTATGTATTGAGCTACTGTAGTTGTTTTTCCTATACCTCTTGAACCTATAATAATAGATAATCT
Source organism: Campylobacterota bacterium (assembly GCA_034658915.1). Taxonomy (GTDB): domain Bacteria; phylum Campylobacterota; class Campylobacteria; order Campylobacterales; family Sulfurimonadaceae; genus JAYEGD01. The sequence goes on from JAYEGD010000177.1 coordinate 6,382, forward strand.
ATGCTCTAGCTTTTTTGTTCTAATAAAATATCTTTTGTACTCTTGGTTGTTGATATTTATAAAGTCTCTACTTTTAATACATAGTTCTTCTAACATGTTAAACCTTTAAATGTTTTATAATCCAATTATATCATAATTATATATGTAATACTATACATATATTAGTATAGTTCGATTAAATCTATATTTTAATCATTTATTATTTTGACTCTTTTTTTTCAAAATATAAGCTTATAGCACAAAAAACATGCACAGTTTTCCAATTAGATTAGATGAATGGTTTAGTAAACTCTTGATAGTATAATAGATATAATTTTTAACTATTAAATATAAAAGGATAAGTTATGAAAAGTTTCAATAAACCACTATTTATCATATTATCTGCAGCGTTTATCTTTTTTATTGTAAGTGAATCTTTTTCATTTTACCTCGGCTTGGAAGATGCAAAAATCAACACTTATGAAAAAGATAAACTAATACTCAAAAATTTAACTACTGCACAAGCTAAAAATGTGAAAATATTAGCGGAAGTATTATCTGTGAATGAAAATGTAAGGCAAGGCTATATTCAAAATGATCCAGAAATAATTAAAAAACATATATCTCCAATTTGGGAAAAAGTAAGAGATGAAAAACTAACTTATGAGATACATTTTTTTAAACCACCTGCCATATCATTTGTAAACTTTTCTAACTTTAAGTCAATAGGTAAAGATGTCTCAAGTGTACGGACAGATATTGAATGGGTTACATCGTCTTTTAAGTCAAGTTCACATGCTTTAATGTGTAAAACATATGCTGGATACAGAGCAACACATCCAATAGTGGATAATAATGGAGATGTACTAGGCGGTCTATCTCTAGGGAAAAAAATTGACTGGATTCCTGAAGCAATCACTCAAGCGACAGCACATAAATCTTTTCTAGTGTATAAAAAAGACGCAACAAACTCTTTAGCAAAGAAATACTATGATAATTTTGTAAAAGATAAATTCATTTTTGGTGATTACATTCTTGCAGATAAAACCATTAATATTTCTACAAAAGAAGCAAGCAATATTGACTTCAAGAAACAAATTCAAATGCTTACAATCGATAATAAAAAATACTATTTAAACATATATCCCATCATTGACTTTAACAAAAAGATAATGGGATATGTATGTACAGTAAGTCAACTTGAAGAGTTTAAGGAACTTTTTTTGCAAACAATTTTTAAAAATTTTCTTATTTTAATCATTGGTGTATTTATAGTGCTTTTCGCAACGAGAAGAGGTATTGCAGATTTACTAAAGCAAATCATATATATCGAAGGCATAACAAGCAATATTAAAAATAGAGACTTTACATCCTTGCATACAAAAGATAATGATCTGTCTGTAACCAATGAATCATTGCTAGAATTAAAAGAGAATGTTATCGATATGGGCTTAGAGCTTCAAATACAATACAATAAGCTTGAAGATAAGGTTCAAGAAAAAACAAAAGACTTAAATGATAAAAACAACGAACTTAAAACTTTACTTTCTGCATACGATAAGAATGTAATGTACTCTAGTACAGACTTAAATGGAATAATCACAGATGTAAGTAGTGCCTTTTGTGAGGTGAGTGGTTATTCTAGAGATGAACTAATTGGTCAAAATCACAATATAATTAGAGACCCTGATACCTCAAGTAGCAAATTTGAAACTTTATGGAAACGACTCGAAGAACAAGAATCTTTTGAATCTGAGGTTAGAAATCTAAAAAAAGATGGAGGGTATTTTTGGGTTAAATCCTTTTTTAATCCAGAATATGATGTTGATGGTAATCATATTGGCTATACGGCAGTAAGAGACAACATTAGTGATAGAAAAAATGTTGAAGCACTTCAAGAAGAGATAACACAAACTCAAAGAGAAGTTATTTTTAAAATGGGTGCGATAGGTGAAACGCGTTCTAAAGAAACTGGACTACATGTAAAAAGAGTCGCTGAGTATTCAAAACTATTTGCATTAAAGTATGGTTTGAGTAAAGAAGATGCTGAGCTTCTCAAACAAGCATCACCAATGCACGATATAGGTAAGGTTGCTATACCAGATGACATCTTAAACAAACCAGGAAAACTCACCGACAATGAGATGATGATAATGAAAGCACACTCCCAACTAGGGTTTGATATGCTCAAAGGTTCCAAAAGACCTACCATGAAAAATGGGATGGTTCAGGATATCCTCAATCTTTAACTGCACTTGAGATACATATTTTTGGTCGTATCACAGCTATAGCAGATGTTTTTGATGCACTTGGGAGTGAAAGAGTATATAAAAAAGCTTGGAAAGATGAAAAAATATTTGCATACTTTAAAGAAGAAAAAGGAAAACAATTTGAGCCTAAACTCGTAAATATCTTCTTTGAAAATCTTGATGAATTTTTAGCCATTAGAAGTGAGTTTTCAGATTAACTTCTTATGGTCAGGCACTTATTATACTTTTACATGTAACCATATTTTTTGTTTATATATATAGACAAAAATTAGACCTTTTATTAGTGTCTCTATGTTCATAATTGCAAAAATGGCAATAATTCCAAAACCCATTTTGTAAGCTATGTATGATGGGATTACTCTCAAAAACCATAGTGAAAGCACGTTTATTTTTAGTGTAATTTTTGTGGCTCCTGCACCTCTTAGTGCAGCTGAATAGACAAAGTTTATAGCTAATGGGATTTGCGCTAAACCTACTAAAATTAGGTAAAATGATGCTACTTTTACTGTCTCTATATCTTTTGTGAAAAAGCTTACTAAAAACTCTGGAAATAGAATTAAACCAATGCCAACACTTCCCATAAAAATGTAAGCAATTCTACCACTAATAACTCCCATTTTGTAAGCTTGTTCTGGCTCTTTTGCTCCTAAGTTTTGACCTACTAGCGCCATAGCAGCAATTGCAAAACCAAAGCCTGGCATAAATGCTATTCCCTCAATTCTAAGACCTACTTGATAACCTGCTAACTCTGCTGTTCCATAGACTGTAATTATGGCAACAAAGAGCAGAAATGATAGACTAGAAATTCCACGTTCAAGCGCTGCACTCCAACCTATATTCCAGACACGTCTCATCTGTTTCAATGAAATAATTGGTATGAAATTTAGTTTTGAGGATGGTTTTTTTAGAATAACAAAGTATGCAATGACATTAAAGCTGTAGGCAATAACAGTTGCATAAGCCGCACCCTCAATTCCCATTTCACTAAAACCAAAGTGTCCAAATATGAGAACATAGTTCAAACAAGCGTTAATAAATGCAGAAAATAGTTTAATGTAAAGAGATGTTTTTGTGTCACCAGCGGCTGAGAGTGCATTGTATAAAAGTGTATCAATAAAGATTACAATGAGACCTATTGAGAGAATCTGAAAGTACAATCCACCTTGTTGTGTAACCTCGCTTTGCGCACCCATTAACTCAAAAATTGACTCACTGTAGATGTAACCAAAAGCACCAACAATTAGTGACACAAGAGCTGCAAAAATAGAGATTGTAAAGAGCAGGGATGATGCTCTATTTTTGCGTCCTTGACCAATAAAACGTGAAATAAGTGCATTACCACCCACAATGTAGAGTGTCATTATTACATGTATTATCATCATAAACTGCATACTCATACCAACGGCAGCTAGTGCATAAACACTTACCATTCCAACCATTATCATGTCAATTAAAACTTGTAAAATATCTACAAGATGTTTAAGTGCAGCAGGAATTGCTAGGGAGAATACTTTTTTGGTGTTTGTACTGATGTATGGCACTACTGTTTATTGTAAATGATTTTCATAAAAAACGTAAGTAGAAAAACTTCCAATTTCAAAATAAATCTTTTTCTCACCAGCATCTACTTTAAAATTGTGGTTAATATCTAAATACCCATAACCATATCTGTATGAGCGAATATTATTACTATCTGTAGCGGTTGCTGTTGTTAGTTTATCTACTTTAATAAATCTACTTACTAGTTTTTCACCTGCATAAACATCTAAAACCCCATCTGTTCCAGTGTAGTTTTGCACCGCACGACCAAACTTGTTTTGTGTCTCTTGTGTACACCCACTAAATAGTAATAGCGCTAATGTAGCTAAAAATATATTTCTCATCTTAATTTACTCCTTTGTTTACATGTAATGATTTTTTTTCTATCTCTTCTATTATTATTGGGAACTCTTTATTAAAGTTTATTAAAAAAATTTTATCTATTAAGTTGATGCTATCAAGCATCTCACGAGGAAATGTTTTTAACCTAACAACTAACTCTTCATCGATAAACCCAGCTTTATTGTGAGCGGATTGTAGAATATCACTCCATAAAAAAGAGTAATATTTTGAAATTAAATAAATATCAAAAATATCTTTTGGATTATCTCTTCCTATTACAGCAGTTAATTTATTACTAAGGATATTTTCTATGTTGTCAATGACAAAACCATCTTTTGTTACTTCAACGTCTTTGTATCTAAAAGAGATGTCATTAATAAAATCTACTTGTAACATGTTGTCTATTTTATATCTAGTAAAATCCTTGGACTCTACTTCTACGATTAAATTAAAGCTATTTTGTAGTGCTAATTTAATTTTTTTAATTGCAAAACTGTACCTCGGAGAGCTGTTAGAAAAAAAGTCTAAATCATCTGAATATCTTTTTTCTTGATAAAATCTACTCAAACAAGTTCCACCAGTTAAATAAAATATATTGTCTGTTTTAAATACAACTTTTAGCACTTCATCTTGAAGCTTGTAGAGTTTTTTGTAATCTAAGATACCCATTTTAACTCATCAATTTTTAAAGGCATATCAAAAAAATAGACCTCTGCTAAGTTTTTTCTTCTGCTAATATACTCAGCATTTAATCTTGGAATTTTACACTTTTGAAGAAGTAGTTTTAAATCAGTTTTTGTAAATATTAATAAGTCTTCAAAAAGTCTAGTGCTGTTTAATAGAATTTTGTTAAATAAAAAATCTTTTTTTCTAAAATCATTTTCACACAAAATTTTTTCAATATAATCATCAGATACATTTAAATCCCAAAAACAATCTTTTATTAAACGCTGATAATTACTCATTTTAATCCTCTTTCACAAACTCTTGACCTGGTTTCCAGTCGATATATACTGAATCTTTTTTCTCAAAATATGGTGCTTTTACAAAAACTGCTTGAAAGCTCTTGTCACTTTCGTTAATGAACATATGAGCTTCGCCTAATTCACACTGCAAGTAGTCACCTTTTTTAATTAAGACTCTAACACCATCCACGTAAACTGCACACTCACCCTCTAAAACAAAAAACGACTCCTCTTGTTTTACGTGTTTGTGGCAAGGGTGAGACTCTCCTGGAGTAATTACTACTACACCCAAATCTACTTTTGGACCT
>JAYEGD010000178.1:0-11763 GCA_034658915.1 Campylobacterota bacterium
ACAATTTTAGAAGATGCTCTTTGAACAAGTCCTCTACTATCTCGCACAATAATGTCACTCTTTTCATAGCAAAACTCACTGCAGTAACTCTTTGATGCCTCATTAGCAGAGGTGGAGTACATGTAATCAAAATTTTTAAGGAATTTATTGTGCTTTTCATCTTTAACAACTCTAATTGCTTGGTTATTTATGACAAACGTAGTTTTTTTAGAGCGTCTAAATAGGTTTTTATATTTTGTGGGTACTCTTAGTTTTATCTTGTTCATATTCTCATAAACCTTTAAAAAAGGTTTATTTGAACTGCGTGATTTCACATCTGCTAATCTACTCTCATTTTGCGATACAAAGCCCACTGTTGTATCGGTTTGAACTAAGTAAATTAACGACTTATTCATACTTAAACTTTCAAGTAATCTTGTAGAGGTTTTGGGTCATTCCAATTCTCTTGACTCATATGTGAAAGTGCAGAAATTGTTGCTCGAGCAGCAGAAATTGTTGTAAAATATGGAATACTCATACGAAGTACACTTTGACGAATCTGCTCTGCGTCTGCTTTTGCTGTCATGTTGTCACTTGTATTTATTGCCATTGTAATGTCACCATTTTTCATCATATCTTCAATGTTTGGACGACCCTCTGAAATTTTCATTACTCTTTTACACTCAATGCCACTCTCATTTATAATCTGTTGTGTCCCTTTAGTAGCAACAAGTTTAAAACCATTTTCACTCAACCCTTTTGCAATTTCAAGTGCGTGAACCTTGTCTGCATCAATAAAAGATAAAAAACAAGTACCACTACTAGGAATTTGATTTCCAGCTGCCATTTGAGCTTTTGCAAAACTAATTCCAAAGTTTGAGCTAATTCCCATAACTTCACCTGTAGATTTCATCTCAGGAGATAGAACTAAATCTGCACCATAAAGCTTATTAAATGGAAAAACTGCCTCTTTAATTGCAACATGATCTTTTAGTTGAGGCTTAAGCACTTCACTATTTTGGGTCACTACACCATAAGTGTCATAGAATTTAAGAGCGTCTCTAAGAGCCTCGCCCATCATTACACGAGTTGCTACTTTTGCTAATGGAACTCCTGTTGCTTTACTTACAAATGGGACAGTCCTTGAAGCTCTTGGATTTACTTCAATTAAATATATCTCATCTTGATAAATTGCATATTGAACATTCATAAGTCCGATTACACCAATATTTAGTGCAATTTTTTTAGTTATTACTTCAACTTCAGCTATTTTCTCATCACCAATATTCAGAGGTGGAAGTGAACATGCACTATCTCCACTATGAATACCAGCTTCTTCAATGTGTTGCATGATTGAGCCAATATAGACCTCATTACCATCACAAATACAATCTACATCTAACTCTATTGCTTGATCTAAAAATTTATCTACAAGAACAGGTGCATCATGACTAACAGATACTGCCTCATCCATATACGTTCTAAGCTCATTTTCATCATAAACTATACGCATAGCACGTCCACCTAAAACAAATGATGGACGAACAAGAACAGGGTATGTAAGCTCAGCTGCAACTTTTACAGCCTCCTCTTTTGTTGTTGCAAGACCATTTTCAGGCTGTTTTAGTCCATGAAGTTTTACAAAGTCTGAAAATTTTTCTCTATCTTCTGCTAAGTCAATCACCTTTGCAGGTGTTCCCGCAATTTTAGCACCAATTGCAGTTAAAGGGTTGGCTAATTTTAGTGGTGTTTGTCCACCAAAATGAACAATAATACCATCTGGTTGCTCGAAATCTACAACTTCTCTAACGTGTTCTAAGTCAATTGGTTCAAAGTAAAGAACATCTGAAGTGTCATAATCTGTAGATACAGTCTCAGGGTTACAGTTATACATAATTGTCTCTATGCCCATATCTTCTAGTGCAAATGCTGCGTGAACACAACAGTAATCAAACTCTATTCCTTGTCCAATTCTATTTGGTCCACCACCTAAAATTAGAACTTTTTTCTTATCACTTACACGTGAAGTTGTTGGAATTTTTGTAATGTTTGTAGTTGAGTAAAGGTATGGGGTAAGTGCTTCAAACTCTGCTGCACAAGTATCTACTTCATTATACTCTAGTGAAATACCTAAGCGTTTACGAGCAGTATATACATCATTTTCACTAATTTGTGTTTTACAGTTTTTGGTAATAATTTCAGATATCTTTTTGTCTGAAAAACCGTAAGTTTTTGTTAAACGTAACTCTTTTTCATCATTTAACATCTCTAAATTAATGTTCTCTTCATGCTCTACTAGCTCTTGAAGTTGGTACAAAAACCATGGATCAATTTTAGACAACTCAAAAAGTTCCTCTACGCTTTTTCCACGTCTTAAACCCTCTGCAACATACAACATTCGATCACAATTTGGACGACGAATTTCATGAGAAATGAACTCATCATCTCCACTCATACTGTCAAAACCACTAAGCCCTGTCTCTAGTGAACATAGAGCTTTTTGCATAGACTCTTTAAAAGTTCTACCAATTGCCATTACCTCGCCCACACTCTTCATGCTTGTGCTTAGTGTATTTTCAGCTTCTGGGAATTTCTCAAATGTAAAACGAGGAATTTTTGTTACAACATAGTCAATTACTGGCTCAAACGATGCAGGTGTGCCTGTAATGTCATTTTCCACCTCATCAAGAGTAAAGCCAACAGCTAAAAGTGTAGCAACTTTTGCAATAGGATAGCCCGTAGCTTTAGATGCAAGTGCAGATGAGCGTGAAACTCTAGGGTTCATCTCAATAACAATCATTCTTCCCGTTTTAGGGTCAACTGAAAATTGAACATTACTTCCACCTGTGTCAACACCAACTTCACGTAAGATTGCAAATGATGCATCACGCATACGTTGGTACTCTTTATCTGTTAAAGTTAGTGCAGGTGCAACTGTAATTGAGTCACCTGTGTGAACACCCATAGGGTCAAAGTTTTCAATTGAACATACGATAATGCAGTTATCTTTATTGTCTCTAATAACCTCCATCTCGTACTCTTTCCAGCCAAGCAGAGACTCCTCTATTAAAATCTCTGTTACAGGAGACTCATCTAATCCACGAGCAGCAAGTGTTTTAAACTCATCTATGTTGTAAGCAACTCCACTTCCACCACCAGCAAGAGTAAAAGATGCACGAATAATAATAGGAAAACCTATTTTTGCAGCTGCATCTAACGCTTCATCCATATTGTAAGCGTATTGAGAAGTTGGTAAATCCATACCGATTTTTATCATAGCATCTTTAAATGCTGATCTATCTTCACCTTTTGTAATTGCTTCTGGCTTAGCTCCTAAAAACTCAACACCATCAAGCATTCCAGATTCATGCATTTTCATAGCAGCATTTAATGCAGTCTGCCCACCCATTGTAGGCAGAATTGCATCTACACTCTCTTTTTTAATAATGTCAGCGATTACATCAGGTCTAATCGGCTCGACGTATGTTCTATCTGCAGCTTCAGGATCTGTCATAATTGTTGCAGGGTTAGAGTTAATTAATACTACGCGATAGCCTAGCTCTTTAAGAGTCTTAACTGCTTGTGTACCAGAGTAGTCAAACTCACATGCTTGTCCAATAATAATCGGTCCAGAACCAATAAGTAAAATAGTCTTTATGTCTTCGCGTTTTGGCATAGTTAACCTTAATATTTTGATTAAAAAAATTTGATTATTTTACTGTAAAAGCACTTAAAAAGTGATAATAGTAAATTCTATTGCTTCATTTATTTTTATTGTAGTATAATTGCGAATGGCTGATTTAGATAGAGCAAAAGATTTCATTAATAACATTAGACTTTATATGACTATGTGTTTAGCGCTTATTATATCGCTAGGTTCTGGTGTAGTTAAACTATATACTTCTGGAAATTTTAGTTATATTTTTTTTATTGGAAATATTTTATTACTTTTTTTGTTGATAATTTTTATATTTTTAGCAAAGAAGTTACATCAAAAAACAGATGAATTAAAGGATATAAAGTGAATTTAGAGACAATTACAATTACAATAACTGCAATAGCATTTATATTAACATTTGCTTATGGAGCTTATGAAGTTACAAAAACTTCATAAGAGTGTATAAAAAAAATTAACTCTTAAAACGCATATGTTAACCTAAAGTGCAAGTAATCTTCATCCCAATCGCTTCTACCTACATTTTTTTTGTCATCTTTAGTTGAGTAAATTCCAATGAGTTTAAACTGCTTTTTAAATTTAAAACTCATACCAAAATCTTGTTCTACAACTCTAGCTTTTACACCTGTACTCTCGAACCCATCAAAGTTTCCATATGCATAGAGAAAACCGAGTTGTTTAAGTTTATAGACTAGACCTCCAACATACGCTTGTGCATCTCCACCTACAGAGACTGCATCTAGTGTCATATACTCCATATTAACAAAATATGGTCCACCACCAAAACCACCCCATAAAGCTCTGTTATCATCTACTTTTGAGTTGTTGTATCCAATATTAAGACCTACTTCACCTGGTATGTATGATGAGATTGTAACTTCCATCCACGCTCCATAAGCATTAGCACTTAATCCTGAGCTATCTTGCTGCGTCTGATTTGCATACTGCACACCCAAGTTAATGCTTATATTTTCATTAATATTTTGAGCTACTATAGCATCTGCAAACCATGCAGATGTCATATCTCCTGCGTTGTAGTACCATAGTGCTGTCTCTATGAAGTCATCAGCATATCCAACTGAACCAAAATATGTTCCTTTGTTGTTTTGACCTGTTTGACTCCAGCTATTTCCATCCCATGAGCCATCATCTGCCATAGTATCTACACCTTGCCAATTTCGTACATTTGCAGCCATAAAAGATACGTTTTTGTACTCATATGTAGCTTGATATGCTTCAAATGTGTGTGGTGTCATACGCCAATCATCACTATCTACATAAGGAGTATCTAACTGTTGTCTTCCCAAACGTAGATTTAATCCCTCATAACTATAATTAACATACGACTCTGCTAAAATATTGTAGCTTTTGTTGTTTGAAGTGAGTGTGTTGTCAAAATCTTTATCGCTTGGGCGAGATAGTGAGTTTGATGTGTAAAATGCAGCTGCAAAACTAACTCCAAATAAAGATGCTGTCTCATACTTTAACTGTCCACCAACTGCGCTATCTTGAGTTATGTTTGAACCCGTTGTCTCTGAGTAGCTGTGTACATGCGAGAGACGAATCTGTCCGCTAAATGATCCATTTTTAAACATTTTAGTAAAACGATTAACATCTAGCTGTTGAGTCTCTTTTATCTTTCCAGATTTTGCGATTGCATCACGAACAGAAGTTTTACTCTTTTTTGCAACTGCATTTGGTTTAATGCTCTCATTTGCAATAGCCAATGTGCTAAATATCGACAATAAAATCAGACTTTTTTTATACATTTAAATCCTTTTGAATTACAACCATTCAGCACGTAAAATGAGCAAAGCCCATTTTACTACGTTAACACTAGGTTTCTCTCAGCGAGAGGCTCAAGTCACTCGTGATTTTACTATTTTTCATAGGTGCTGAATGGTTACAATGAATTAAAATAATACAGTAAAGCGACTTACTCAATACTTAAAATAATAATCATTATCATTTATTGATATTCAACTCTATACTAAAGAGCGCTCCATCTCTAATGTTAGATGCAACTAACTTTCCATCCATATTATCTTCAATTATAATTTTTGACATGTAAAGACCTATTCCTGTGCCTTTACCCTCCTCTTTTGTACTAAAATATGGATTGAAAATATCTTCTAATATCTCATCACTTATCCCACCAGCATTATCATAAATTAAAATTTGAACTACTCCATTTATAACTCCACCTACTAACTCCTCTACATCATTAAAGACATCTCTAAAATAGAACTCAGATCTCTCTTTTTCTGGTTTGAAAAAGTCTCTAAAATCATCTATTGTTGAGGACATACTATTGAGTAAAAAGTTAGCTTTTGTGATGTTCTTTTCCATAAACTCATCGTTTAAAACTCCTCTTGAGTAGTTAATTCCAACTTTTTGAACAAGCAGACCTAGTGCATTCAATGGTTGTCTCCATTGATGAGCAATATTTGAAATCATCTCTCCCATAGCCGCTAGACGATTTTGTTGAATGAGTAATTTTTCTTGTTTTGAGCGTTTAGAGACCTCATATTTAACTTTTAACTGCATCTGCTCTTGATATGCTAAAAGCTGCTGAGACATCTCATTGAATGAGTCAATAATAGCACCTAATTCATCATTACGACTACTCTTTACATGTACACTAAAATCTCCCATACTTAGCTTGTGTGTAGCATCGTAAAGCATATTTAATCTTCTAAAAATTAGAATATAGACAAGTCCTGAAAAGAGAAAAACCAAAGTAAAAACAATAAACAAATTAATTATAGAGCTATTAATAATATTTTGTGTTGCTATGTTGTAAGCTTTTTTAGAATCCAACACCAAATAGAGTACGCCATCTCTTTTTGCGTAAACTTCATCCTCTTTTTTTGGCATAGCAATAGGAAAATACCCATCTACTACATGTAACTCATCATTATAAATAACCTCAGCAAAACGGCTCTTTTTAACTCTTTCTATAATCTTTTTTGAAGCCCTATAGGCACTAATATTTTTATTGTTATGAATTTCACTCTTAAACATCATCTCACTTTTATCATCATAAATGACTACTAAATCCAAATTATCTACATGATACTTTGATACAATACCAGATATTGCGTAAAAATTAATATTTTCTAAATGAGCACTTTTTTCAATCTCTCTAGCTAATAAATAACCTAAATTTTTTACGTTAAAAGATTGCTCATCTCTCATATTTTTATAATCAGTTTTCATTTCAATAAGTGTATGAATAGCCACTAAAACTAAGCCAATAGTAAATACCAGAGTTGGCATTAAATATTTTAATGGTACTGTTTTCATCTGCGTATCTCTTTTACAATTTCATCAGAGACAACACTCTCAACAGATATTTTTGTAGATGTTGTTCGATTTTTATACATAATAAATGATAGCTTATCTAGTGCGTTAAATAGACTTACATCTTTGTTGCTACCTAGCATTCTTATATTATCTTCAAGAGTTGGAACAAATAGGTCACTATAGCTTTTTGTAAATGTTTCTACATCTATATGCTCATTTTTTGCCATAATTTTCATAGACTCTTTTTTATGACTTTTAATATATGCTTGTGCTTTAAACCAACCTCTACCTAAATCTACTAACTCGCTCTTTTTACTTTTGAGCGTCTCTTTACTTGCTACTAAAATATCTACAATCTCGTTTGGCATTTTTGTGCTATCAAATATTACATGCGCACCAGCTTCTAGTAAAATAGACTTAAATGGCTCATATGTTACAACAGCATCAACTTCACCATCTCTAAAAGCATCTACTTGATGAGAGATTTCAATATTTTTAACTCTAATATCATCTTGAGTTAGAGTATTTGTAGAAAAATCCATTACTCTTTTTAGCATATATTCACCAAGAGCGCTTCTCTCAACACCAATTGTTGCACCTTTTAACTCATTAATAGTTTTAATGTTTTTGTGAGCAACAATTGCATCAGCTCCATTAGATACATCTAAAATAAGAAAGATTTTTGGCTCATTTCTCACCTCAGCAAAATGTAAAACCTCATCTGCTGTAAAAGCCGCTACATCGATTAAACCATCGCGAAGAGCTTTAAAGGAGTCTGTTGGTGTTTCGTAGCGAACTATTTTAATGTTAGGGTTATCAAAAAAATCTTTTTGCAATGCAATATAGAGTGCTTCATAACCAGGCCATGGTGACATTCCTACTTTTAACTCTTTATACTCTCTTTTTTCACATCCACTAAATAAAATAAGTGCTGTTACTATTATAAAAAATGTTTTCATTCATTTAACTCGCATATTGGTAGTTTAATCTCAAACGATGCACCATGTGAACTATTTGCTACATGTAAAGAGCCATTCATATTTTTTTCAATAATCATTTTAGTCATGTAAAGACCAATTCCTGTTCCATCACCATCGCCTTTTGTTGTAAAGTATGGCTCAAATATTTTATTCATAATATTCTCATCTATTCCACCAGCATTATCATCAACTATAATTAATACACTCTCATCTTCTAAAAGAACATCTATGCTAATTGATGCGTTATCAACCCTATTTAAAAGAAGTGCATCTTTTGCATTAGAGACAATATTTAACAGTGCTTGAGAGAGTTCACTTTTTGAGCCAAATAGCTTTGCGTCACTACTGCTAACCTCTAATGTAATTGATTTTTCTTTAAGAGTATCTCCAATAATTGTGACCACATTGGATATAGATTGAGATAGTAAAAAAGGCTCTTTTTTGCTATCTGTTTTAAAAAAGTTTCTAAAATCGTCTATTGTTTGAGACATAGAGTTAATTATGTTGTTTGCTTTTTTAACAGAGGTTATCATTACATTTTCAGATAGTCTATCTAGCTCGTAAGAGACTTGAAGTTTTTGAATAATTAATCCCAATGCATTAAGAGGCTGTCTCCATTGATGAGATATATTGCCTATCATCTCTCCCATTGATGCCATTTTAGATTGCTGTATCATTAACTTGTTTTGCTCCCAGTTTTTTCTTATTTCACTATCTATTCTATCTGCTAATGACTCCTCTTTCTCATACATAAGCGTCACATCAAAACCTATTAACAGACACTCATTTATCTTATTGTTAGTGTCCATAATTGGATTAAATGTAAAAGAGACTATCTTATTGTTAATTAACGAAACAGTATCTTTAAAGCTCCCCTCAGAGAGTATCTTTTTGTTAAAAGCTGAACTATTAGTATTTAAAAATAGTGTTGAAAATGGTGTTTTTTCAATCTTATTGAACTCAATGTCTAGTAAGTCACATAACATATCGTTAGCATACAAAATATTTAGCTCACTATCTAGCTTCATAAAAATTGCAGAGGTGTCAATAGCTTTATTGTAAAGAGCAAATTGTGACTCTTGTGCTTTAATTGTTAAGTCTTGTTGGTACTCTACCATCATCTTATCAATTTTAAGAAGTAGCTCTTCTGTTGAGAATGGTTTTTTTACATAATCGTTAGCACCACGCTTTAAAACGTAAGATACTTTATCTTTATCCTCGCTTCCTGAGAGAACCATAATTGGTAACATTCTGTATGTTGACTCTTTTTTCAGTTTCTCTAAAAGTTGAATACCATCCATAACGGGCATCTCTAAGTCTATTATGAAGCCATCAACTCTATGTTTTTTTATTACATGTAAAGCATCTCTTCCATCTTGCGCTCCAATTGCTTTAAAGCCACGTCGCTCAACAAGAGAAATAATGTGTTTTCTTAAAAATGATGAATCATCAACAACCAAAATTGTGAACTCTGAATTTGCTATAATTTTATCTATTAAAGAGATAATTGCATATTGAACATTTTCAAAAAGCGTATCTTTTGCAACATAGTCAACAACTCCTAGTGCAAAGAGTTGCTCTCTTCTGTATGAGTCTTTATCAGAAGAGAGAATCATAGTTCTTGTCTTTTTACAAAGTGCTATAGCTGGTAAAATCTCCTCTCCATCACCATCTGGTAAGACTAAATCAAGAAGAACAAAATCAAACTCTTTTTTAATTAACTCTTCTCTTGCATCACCCAAATTAAAAGCTTGTGTGACTTCATAGCCTCTATTGTCTAAAAGAGTTTTAATTGCATCATTGATTAATTTTGAATCATCTACAATTAATATTTCAATGTTCAAAAAAGTCTCCCTCACCATCAAATATCTTTTTAATGCTCAATATTTCATCTAAATTATCAAAAAATATATCTATAAGTCTTGGATCAAAATGGTGCCCTCTCTCTTTTTTAAAAAGCTCTAATATATCATCTAGCTCCCATGCTTTTTTATAGACTCTATCATGCCCTAAAGCATCAAACACATCTGCAATAGCTGTAATTCGACCATAGATATGAATATCTTCACCAGCTAACCCTCTAGGATAGCCTCTACCATTGTACTTTTCATGATGTTCATTAGCAACAATAGCAGATGTTTTAAGTAGTGGTTGAGATGAATTTTTAAGCATCTCGTAACCTAATGTTGCATGAGTTTTCATTATTTCAAACTCTTCATCTGTTAATTTTCCTGGTTTATTTAAAATAGAGTCAGGAATTCCAACTTTTCCAATGTCATGCATAGGTGATGCCATTTTTAAATTTTCAGCCTCCTCTTCACTTAACCCAGCTTTAATAGCCAAAAACTTAGAGTACTCTGCAACACGCTTTACATGTAGTCCTGTCTCTTTAGAACGCGTCTCACCAATTGCACCCATAGTAGAGATAACTTCTCTTTGAGTATTAACAATCTCTTTATTTAAAACTTCCATCTCAGTTACATCTACAAAAAAGTGTAAAAGCTCTACTATCTCATATGAGTGATTAAAAATTGGAATTATAGATGCCTCTAAATATATCGTTTTATTATCAGCACTTTTATGCAACAACACACCTTGCCACACTTTTCCATCACCAGAGTAGTTTTTAAGCACATTCATATAGACATTTTTATCTATCAAAATTGTTTTATAATCTACATTCATAAGTTTATTATGCCCATAGCCCATTAGCTTACAAAAGAGTTCACTTGTAGTTGTTATTTTGCCATCTAGTGTTGTTCTACAAAATAGAGTTCCACTTTTAAGTGCTTTTTCATACTCATCTATAAAAGTTATCTTCTCTTTTAAAGAGTTAGAAGATGAGCGTAAGTTACTCTCAATTAACTCTCTGTACTCCTCTTTTTTTGTAATATCATTTCGTATAGAGATGTACTCAACTATTTCCCCATTTTCATCTAAAATTGGAACAATGGTTGATTCAACAATATAAACAGTGCCATCTTTTGCTCTATTTTTAACTACACCTCTCCACTCTTTTTTCTGCCTAATTGTCTTCCAAAGCTCTTCAAATGTAGAAGCCTCCATATCTGGATGACGTAAAATATTGTGAGGTTTTCCGATGAGTTCATCTTTTGTATAGCCACTAATTTTTTCAAATGCACTATTTACAAATGTAATATTACCTTTTAAGTCACTCTTTGAAACAATAGAGGTCTCATCAACAATAATCCTATACTGATTTAAAAGTTGATTAGATTTAAAAAGCTCTTTTTGAGAAACAATATTTTTTGCTAATCTATCTAATATTTTAAAAAGATCTTTAATATTAATTGGTTTTACTAAATAGTTATGAACACCAGCTTTAATCGCTTCTATAAGATAATTAGAGTCATTAAATGCAGAAGAGACAATAATAGGTACATCAGAGTCGATTTTACGAATCTCTTTTGACATCTCTATTCCATCCATATTAGGCATTCTTATATCTGTCAAAACAACATCTATTGAGTGTTCTTTAAATAGCTCTAGCCCTTTTAAACCATCACTACTAACATAAATTTTTTTAAAAGTATCATCTAAAATTTCTACCATTTCATCGCGTATTGCTTTTTCATCTTCAACATATAGAAGTGTTATTTGAGAGAGTAAATCATTTTGAATCATTATAATATTTCCTAATAAATTGTGCCATAAGTGCCTGACCATAATAGATAACATATTCAACAACATTTAAAAGGTTTAGATTCAAGGCGAACTTTGCTTGGCGATGCCTAGCATCGTTAAGTGAAGTTCAACGCAGAAGATGAATCTTTTAAATGTTGCCCGTAGGGTGAAAAGATA
>JAYEGD010000179.1:0-11712 GCA_034658915.1 Campylobacterota bacterium
GCAAAAATTTCCAGATACTGAACTTTCAAAAAAATTGGGAATTTCAAGAAAAAGCCTTTGGGAAAAAAGAAAAAAGTATGGCATCAGCAAACAAAAATAATAGACAACTTTTTATAGATGAAGAGGCGGTCTCTGCACTTGCACTTTTAAAAGCTGGGCTTTTAGCACCTTGTGTGAAGCTTATGAATGAAGAGGAGTCACTAAGTGTCTTCAAAACTGGGTTCATAAACAAAACTCGTTTTCCTTTTCCTTTTGTTTTAGCACCATCTGGCAAAATGAATGAAATTGTACTAAAAGAGTCAAATGCTGGTGATACTATTGATTTGTACTGCAAAAAGAGCTATGTTGGCTCAATAGTTGTTGAAACTGTATTTAAGATAGACAAAAATGATAGAGTAAAACAGATTTATGGAAGTGATGACAAGTACCACCCTGGTGTCCAATCTACTCTTAAAAGGTTGGGTAGTTACGCTGTAAGTGGAGAGTATGAGATTGATACTTCAAAACTAGAACGTATTAAAAAAAGAGTTGTAGATGCAGCTGAAATAAATTGTGCAAAAACTATTTCTGGAATAATGCTCGCTGCTAACCCTTTTCATAGAGCGCATGAGCGTGTAATTAGACAACGTCTTGACAAAACAGATTTGTTAGTAATATTTTTACTAAAACCATTTAACAGTGAAAATTTAAGCTACGATTTACGCTATGAAACTCTAAACTATTTCAACAAACACTTCTTACCAAAAAATAGAGTTATCATTGTTGAGCTAGAACACACTTACTTATTTGCAGGGTATAAAGAGATAATAATAGATGCATTGGTCGCAAAGAACTTTGGTTGTGACTCTCTTTTAATTGGTCAAACTCACGCTGGAATGGGAATGTACTATGAGCAAAATAGTACAAATTCACTACAAGAGTTAATAAAAGGTATTGATATCAACATTGATATTGCAGGAAAATTTGTCTATTGTGATGAGTGTAAAACATTAGTAAGTGTTAAGACCTGTCCACATGGAACGCACCACCACATCTCATATAACTCTGAATCAATTTTAGAGTTAATAGAGCTAGGAATAATGCCACCAGCTGTTTTAATGAGAAAAGAGATTTCATCTATTTTACTTTCAAGACTTCATAAAGATAGATTTAAAAATTTAGATAAGATGTTTCAAGATGTATTTCCATCAAGTGGCTTAATAGAAAACTACAGTGAAGAGGACTTTTACAACTCTTTAATGAAACTCTATCAAACTACCTCTTTGACGTAAAATGAGCAAAGCCCATTTTACTACGTTAACACTAAGTTTCTCTCAGCGAGAAGCTCAAATCACTAGTGATTTTTGTGGTTTTTTCATAGGTATTAAATGGTTACAAAGTATTTAGTAAGATAAAGGGAGAAGATAATGAATTGGTTCTTTTTAACAGTTGGCTATAGTGGTCTTTTTCCAAAGGCACCTGGTACTGCGGGTAGTTTGGTATCTCTTATTCCTGGTCTGCTTATTTTGGCTTATTTTGGTTCACAAACGCTATTTTTAGCTGCAATTTTAATTGGTGTAGTTGCAATTAAGAGTGTAGATAGATATGAGTTAAGCTCTGGAATTCATGATGATAAACGAATTGTAATTGATGAGTTAGTTGGAATGTGGTTAGCGCTCTCTATAGCACCAGGAGTTACATTTGAGATAAACAGATTAACTCAACTAGATAATGGACTACTGTTGCAAATTGTATTAAGCTTCATCTTTTTTAGAATTTATGATATTAAAAAACCATCATTTATTGGTAGAATAGATAGAGATGTAAAAGGTGGTTGGGGTGTTGTAGGAGATGATGTAATAGCAGGAGTCGCAGCTGGAATTACAACTGCACTTGTTTATCAAGCCATCATTTACTACCTCTAAACAGATATAAAAAACATATCAAAACTCAACAAATCTTAAAAAACAGAGTTTTTTATAGCTTTAGGGGGTTATAAAATAAGTAAAAGGAACAGCATGAGAAATAATTTAGTGGCTCTTTTAGAAGAGGAAGTTATCCCAGAATTAGAGGGATTTATTGATGATTTATATGAGCTTATAGCAAAAACAAAAACAGCTTCAAATGATGATAAAGAGGCTTTAAATGAAGCTTTAGAGTTAAAAAAAGATTTTGTAGAGATGCTAGTTGATGTAAAAAATGGCGAAATTGAAGATGATGAACTTCAAGAGATAATTGACGATATTAATGAAATGAGAGAAGAGTAGCTCATAACTCTTCTTTTAACCCCTGCATATCTTTCACAAAAACAATACTTTTCACTACATCTCCATCCATTTTTAAAACTGTTAAATATCCATCTTTGTATGCTATTTTTTTATTGTACTGCTCATCATCATTTAAGTAGATTGAGTGAGAGTAGTTTTTCATTTTTGGTAATACAAACAAGCTCTTAATTCCCCATGGGATTTGCGAAGAGTCAACCACTAAAATTGCCTCATTTAATAGTTTTGGCTCTTTATCAAAGAGATCATTTGCTAGTTGTGTCTGCTCTTTATCCCAACTGTAAACAATAGTTTTATGAGGAAGCATTTTTGCTTTTTTCTCAAACTGATCTTGCACCTCAATGTTCTCTAGTTTGTCTGAAACTTTTATCTCTTGAGCAAATACAGCCACTACATGTAGTGCAATAAGCATTAATATTTTCACTAAAACTCCTTTACATCTTTTAAGCTATTTTCTAATTTTTTTAAAAACTCATCTCTTGAAATCTCTTTTGCTCCGAGTGAACTTAAATGCTCAGTATAGACCTGAGCATCAATAAAGTCGAAACCTTTTTCTTTTAAATGCTCTATTAAAAAAGAGTAAGCGACTTTTGAAGCGTCACTCATAGTAGAAAACATAGACTCTCCACAAAAAACGCCACCAACAACTACACCATAAAGCCCACCTACTAACTCTCCATCATAATAACTCTCTACACTATGAGCGTGACCTAATGCATGAAGTGTCTCGTAAGCTTCTATAATTTCGTTTAAAATCCACGTTTTATCCGTCCCTTTTCTCTTCACATTAGCACACGATTTTATTACTTGATGGAAGTTATAGTCTATTTTACATGTAAACTTTTTTTGGGACTTTTTAAGAGATTTACTTACTTTGAAATCTTCTAGCTCCATAACAAAACGCGGGTCTGGTGACCACCAAATAATTGGGTCATTCTCACTGTACCATGGAAAAATTCCACTTCTATATGCACTCATCAATCTTGTTGGAGATAAATCTGCACCAAATGCTAATATTCCATTCTCGTCACAACTATTTGGGTGTGGAAATTTATCTGTAATTCTTAGTCTAGGAATCAATATTTACTCTTGGCTTTCAAACTCAAATGTAAGTTTTTGTTTTTCATCCATATCAACAACAACTCTTCCACCTTTTTTAAGCTTTCCAAACAAAATTTCATCGCTAATTGTGTCGTTTATCTGCTCACTTATTACACGTTTAAGTGGTCTAGCCCCTAGTGCTTCATCATAACCTAATGTGGCTAAATGCTCTTTTGCACTTTGAGAGACCTCTATTGTCACTGCTTTTGCAGATAGTTTTAGAGCTAACTCATCTATGAACTTATCTACAATTAGTACAATATCTTCTAGCTTCAACGCTTTAAACTCTACTACTGCATCAAGCCTATTTCTAAACTCTGGTGCAAAAAATGATTTCAATGCTTTTTCAAAATTAAGTGACTGGTTTGAGTTAAAGCCCATTACCTTTTCACTAGTTGCACCTATGTTTGATGTCATAATAAGTATTACATGTTTAAAACTTGCTTTGTAGCCATTGTTGTCTGTTAGTGTTGCACTGTCCATAACTTGCAATAAAATATTTAAAAGTTCAGGATTTGCTTTTTCTATCTCATCTAACAGTAAAACCTGATATGGATGTTTTTTAATGCTCTCACTAAGTAATCCACCCTGCTCAAACCCAACATAACCAGGAGGCGCACCAATTAATCTGCTGATTGCATGTTTTTCCATATACTCACTCATATCGAACTTCTCAAAGTGCATTCCTAGCTCTAGTGCGAGTGACTTTGCCAACTCTGTCTTACCAACTCCCGTAGGTCCTGTAAACAAAAATGAGGCAATTGGCTTGTTCTCATCATTAAGACCTGCACGTGAGCGTTTAATCGCTTTACTCACTACATGTAGAGCTTCACTTTGAGCCTTTACATGTAGTAGTAGGTTACTCTCTAAATTTTCTAGCATTGCAGTGTCATCAACACTCACTTTTGAAGTTGGTATGTTCATCATTTTAGAGAGAGTATTCTCTATGTCTTGAACCCCTACTCTATCTCTTTTTCTGTTTTTAAGATGAAATGATGCGCCACACTCATCTATTAAATCTATCGCTTTGTCTGGTAAAAACCTGTCATTAATATGTTTTGCGCTCAACTCTACTGCACTTCTTAAAGATTTATCGCTATATTTCAGATTATGATGCTCCTCATAACGCTTTTTCAACCCTTTTAAAATTAGGTAGCTATGCTCTAATGATGGCTCTTTAACATCAATTTTTGCAAATCTTCTACTTAATGCTTTGTCCTTGTCAAAGGCATTTTTATACTCACTATAAGTAGTAGCACCCATACACTTAATTGCACCACTAGCTAATGCTGGTTTTAGTAAGTTTGAAGCGTCCATAGCTCCGCCACCAACTGCTCCAGCACCTACTAAAATATGAATTTCATCAATAAATAAAATTGCATTCTCTTGAGAGCTAAGTTCATCAATTAGAGCTTTTAATCTCTTTTCAAAATCCCCTCTGTACTTTGTTCCAGCTACCATTGAGCCTAAGTCTAGTGCGTAAAGTTTTGCATTTTGTAAAATTGGAGGAACTTTTGCAGCAACTATTTTAAGTGCTAACCCCTCAGCAATTGCGGTCTTTCCAACACCACTTTCACCAACTAAAATAGGGTTATTTTTCTTTCTTCTACAAAGTGTTTGAATAACACGCTCAACCTCTTTTTTACGCCCTATTACAGGGTCTATTTTCCCATTTTTAGCAGCTTCAATTAAGTCTAGTGCATATTTTTGTAAATATGATGCTTCTTCATCCTTTGAAGCTACCACTTGAACATCTTCATGTGAAATAACTTCTAAAATATCCAATCTTGTAATGTCAAAATGTTCTAAAATTGAGTAAGCGTAACTATCTGGACTTCTGTAGAGTGCTACTGCTAAATCACCAACAGTTGCAGTAGATTTCTCAGCACTTTTAATATGCTCTACCATTTGGTTTAACATTTGAGAAAACATTACACTCTCTATTGGCTCAACTGATTTTTCTAACTTCTCATAGTTTTTGTCCATATATTCATCAATTAAGTTTTTAAAAACCTCTACATCTCCACCGCAGAGTGTTAAAATTGTACTACCCTCACTACTATTACATAGTGCTAAAAAAAGATGCTCTACTGTAATGTACTCATGATGGCGTTGAACTGCACTGTCATAAGCATTTTGTAAAAGTTGTTGAAGTGATGTATCTATCATTCTTCCTCCATTATTGCTTTTAGTGGAAATCCACTATCTTTTGCTCTATTGCTTACATGTAATACTTTTGTTTGTGCTATCTCTTTTGTATAAACACCACAAACTCCACTACCTTTTTGATGAACACTAACCATTATGCGTTCTGCATCTGCGTAAGATTTTTTAAAAATATTCATTAAAATGTCAATAACAAAATCTACTGTTGTATAGTCATCATTTAACAAAAGGACTCGATATTTTTTTGGCTCTTTAATTTTTATATCGTACTGTAATTGTGTCTCACTGCTCATAAAAAACCCTAAATTTTTTAAGATATTATAGCGAAAATAATCTTTTTCATAAAAGCCTTGACATTCAACTCCATTTCGACTATAATTCCGGCTCAACAAATAAGTTGAAGAGCGTGTCTTGTTAGCTCAGCCGGTAGAGCATCTCACTTTTAATGAGGTGGCCGATGGTTCGAATCCATCACAGGACACCATTACTTTTATTTTGTGGCCCCATCGTCTAGCGGTTAGGATCCATGGTTTTCATCCATGTTACGGGAGTTCAAGTCTCCCTGGGGTCACCACTTCAAACTACCTATTTACCGATACTTCAAGCTTTAAGAATTAACTAGGTCACACTTCTATCTCATTTTAATATCTTGATGGATACCCTCAAATTGACATAACTTCGTATTTTCATTAGTTGGTGTGTAGTTTCTAAAATAGTTTTAGAAACAGTAAAAAGTGTAAATTCATGACACGGTACTTTTCTTTATATTTGCTAAATCGGTCTAAATATGTTACCATTTAAAGACTGAAGGAGCTTCTATGCAATTAGTTAATGATATAAAACCCGTTACGTATTTAAAAAGCAGAGCAGCTGATGTGTTAAAACATATCAATGAGACTCATAGACCAATGATAATCACCCAAAACGGTGAAGCAAAGGCTGTTATCCAGGACCCAAAAAGTTATGAAGATATGAAAAATGCAATTTCAATTTTAAAACTTCTCACTTTTGCAGAAGAAGATATTAAAAATGGAAATCTTCATGATGAGGAAGGTGTATTTTCTTCAGTAGAAGAATTACTGAGAAAATGAGTAAAACATATAAACTTCAATGGACAACGAATGCGAAAGATGACCTTTTGAACATTGTTAGTTACATTAAAAAAGATAGCCCTAATATTGCGAATGATACTTATTTAAAAATTAGAGCTAAGGCTAAATCAAGTAATTTTTTCCCTCTAAAAGGTCGGGTCGTGCCTGAACTTCAAAAAGAAGGTATTACTCTTTATAGAGAAGTTATAACATCACCTTGGAGAATTATATATAAGATTGGAAATGACACAGTTTATATAATGGCTATATTAGACTCAAGACAAAATCTTGAAGAGTTATTGCTACAAAAACTATTAAAAGGCTAAATACTAACAAATTATCAGATAGATGTAATATTATTATTCTATATTAATTAATGGTAGTAACAGACAAATTTTAAATAATTATATCTCATATTATAGTTGCACAACCTTAGCTCCATAACCACCTAACTGAATTGGTGCATCTGTGTAGCTTACCACTTTTGGGTGCTCTTCTAAAAACTTTTTTACTGCGTATGATAGTTTTCCTGTTCCAATTCCATGGTAAATTACCACCTCATCAAAACCTGAAATCAGTGCATCTGATAGAAACTTATCCATCTTTTCATTCGCTTCTTCTGCTCTTAAGCCGTGTAAATCAAGTGTTAAACCTGACTTTTTCTCTACACTATTTTTAATGTTCACTTGAGTTTTAGGTGTTTTATCATAGCTCTTTTTTAACTCATGAAGTTTTACTCTAACTCTCATACCCTCAATTTCAACAATTGCCTCTTTTGCTTTTAATGAGACAATATTTCCACGAGATTTACGATACTTTACCTTGTCACCAACACTAAAACTCTCTATATCTTTTCTGATTTTATTCTCATCATGAGGTGGTAAATACTTCTTAGCCTCATTCATTTTTCTATGAATTTGTGAATTATCTTTTTGAGAAGCTGCACTCTTTGCCTCACCAATTGCTTTGTCATAGCTTTGTTGAAGTCGTCTTTTTTCACTCTGCAACTCTTCATAAAGTCTCTCTTTTAAGCTCTTTACATGTAGTTCATCTGCTTTTAATTTTTCAACTCTCTCATCTACATCTTTGTGCTTTGCTTTTAGCTCTCTCTCTAATGCACTTCCTCTCTCAATTAACTCGCTTAATTTTTCATAATTTTTACCATACTGCTCTTTGGCTCTATTAACTATGTTGTGTGAAATTCCATACCTTAAAGCTGTCTCAAATGCGTAACTCTTACCAATTACTCCATCTAAAAATTCATACGTTGGAAGTCGTCTCTCCTCATCATAAAGCGCTGCCATCATCTGCACATCATCTCTATCTGCCATTAGTGAAGCTAGTCGTTTATGGTGTGTTGTAACAACTATTTTTTGCCCTCTTTTTACCAACTCATCTAATACTATCTTAAAAAGAGCAGCTGCTTCATCGCTGTCTGTTCCTAGTTCTATCTCATCAACTCCTACAATGCTCTGCTTTGAGCTAAAAAGTTTTGAAAACTCCACCATTCTTCCAGCAAATGTAGAGATGTCATTTTTAACATTTTGAGGGTCATCAATGATGGCTTCTACTCTTTTAAAGTTTGCAATTTCAGATTTTTCACTATTAATAGAGATAGGTACAAGGTACTTAGCCATCAAAGTTGCACTCAATATTGACTTTAAGAGCATCGTTTTTCCACCAGCATTTACACCTGTAATCATCAATATATTTTTAGAAAAATTGACATCTACACTCTTTGCATTATGAAGTGCTGGATGTTTAAATTCACTCAAAACAATACTGTTGCTTTTTGATGATGTTTTAACAATACTAAGACCATATTGACGTGCAAAAAATATACGCGCTTGGTAGTTGTCAAAACGTTCAAACTCTTTATCAATAAATTTAATAAAGAGTTGAAGCTGAAGTAGTGAAGCTGAAAACTGCTGTGCATATCTGTAAAAATGTGCCTCTTTTTCACTTCTCAAACCTCTAAGGCTCTGTTTTTGTTTTAAGATACTATCTGGTGCAACATAAAAAAAACCTGCTCCACTTCGCCCTATTACATCACCTTTTAGTACATGGTTAAAACCACCACGAACCATTAAAGCCTCTTCATCGTTTATGTAGTGAATTTGAGTATCTACTAAGTATGGTTTCAATTTTGCAGAGAATATGAGATGCCTAAGCGAGGTACTCATACTCTCTTTTGTGCTTTTAATCCTAGCTGTTAAAGCTTGTATCTGCTCATCTTTATACTCGTTAAAGTTACCTCTCTCATCGAAATAGCTCTCAATCTCGCTAAACTCTACGGGAATTACAATTTTCTCTAACCATGAACCAATCAAGCCCTCAATTTGTGCATTTTTAAGGTGTCTAAAGTAGCGTACAACTTTAATAATTTCAAAGATTTGTCCAAATGTGAGTATGCCTTGTTTACTTAAATGCCCTTTGATACTATCAAATTTTTCTACTTTAGGAGGTGCTTTAAACTCTAACTCATCTAAAGCTTTAATGTAGCGGTAGTGGCTCTCTTGATCGCCTTGCATAGAGATTGGTTTTGGACGTGAGAAGAAGTTGCTAAATGACTCTACATGTAGGCTTAAATCTAGGTTATCTAAGATGCTTGAGAGTCTATCTATTTGCAATTATAGGCACTTATCATAATTGTATAGTATGGGGTCTCTTTTTTACCAATAAATGTTTGAGTACCACTGCTGTATGTAAAGTTTGTACTATTAACCTCTGTTGATTCATTACATGTAATACTTCTATCTTGTGCAAAAAGCACCTCTATCTCTCTTACTTTTGCACTCTCATAAGCACTATACTCATTGTATGCAATTGCCATAGAGATAATTGCTAAAACAGTAGCAGTTGCTAAGAGTTTCTGTTTTTTGTTTAATTGTGTAAAAAAGTTGAGTGCAACAAAAAAAACGGTTGCAACAACTAAGCCTAGTACGTAACTCAAGCTATACCCCTCATTTGGTAAGTAATATCGCCAGCGCCAAAACTAACAATTAGTCCTGTGTCTAGCTCTTTAATTGTCTCTAAATCTTTTTGTACATGTAGTATGTTGTTTGAGCGTTTAACACTATCTGCCATCAAAAGATTGTATTTAGCAAAATCTAACTCAAAATTTATCTCTTTTTTGCTCTCACCTGCTGAATAAACAGGTAAAATAATTAGTTCAGACGCTCCATCAAAACACTCAATAAACTCTTTTAAATTATCTATTGTACGTGAATATTTATGAGGTTGCCAAATTGCAGTAATTTTATTAAAACCTTTTAGTTGCGCATACTCTTTTACAGATTGCAAAGTTGCTCTAATTTCAGTTGGGTGGTGTGCGTAGTCATCTATTAAAATACTTTTGTCTTTACTTAAAATATCAAAACGCTTTTTAATACCTTTGAAGTTTAGAATATTATCTCTAACACTTTGAACATCCATAGAGTCAAGTGCTGCTAAAATTGCTAAAGAGGCATCAATTGCTATATGCTCTCCCATTCCCCAAACACTAAAAACTCCATACTCTTTTAGCTCAAAACGTGTGTGTGGTTCATCATCTATTAAAATGTACTCTATGTTTTTAATATCGCGAGATGGATAGAGTCTTATTGCACTACATGTAAGAGTCTCTAAAAATGGGTCTTCTGCATTAATTACACGAAGGGTTGCAGACTCTATAAAACGTTTGTATGAGTCATAAAAGAGCTCATAGTTGTAGTCGTAATACTCCATATGTTCTGGCTCTGCATTTGTCACAACTGCACAGTATGGATTTGAGTTTAAAAAGCTTCCATCGCTCTCATCTGCTTCAAAAATTACTCTTGAGCTACTGCTTTCATAACGAACATTTGAGCCAAACTCCTTAGACTCTGCACCAATAATTGCACTTCCACCCATAATAGCACTCAAAATTGCAGTAGTAGTGCTTTTTCCATGAGCGCCAGCAACAGCGTAAACCTCTTTGTCATTTAAAATCTCTAAAAGAGCCTCTCTTCTAGCTAAAACTTTTATGCCTCTTTTACGAGCTTCTACTATCTCTGGATTATCTGGACGAATAATTGCTGAGTGAATAAGCAAATCAACATTTTCAACTGATTTTTGGCTATGTGGAATACAAATTTTCATATCAAGCTCTTCTAAAGCATCTGTAATCGCACTTCTTTTCATATCCGAGCCACTAACGCTATGACCTTGAAACTGCATAAATTTTGCTAGCCCTGAAATTCCAATACCACCAATTCCGACAAAATGTATTCTCATAGTAAAATCCTAGTTTTTACATCTACACTAGCAAAATCTGTACCTACTTTTTTTATCACTATTTAAACTCACTTATATAAAAGGTACCATTATGCTCTGTTAAAGCTACATCGGCTACTTTCTCTAAAAAAGTATCTAAATTAATTTTTGATTTTATCGCTTTGTTGTGTCTTTGCATTGCATCACTGAACTTATCATCATCACTTAGTCCTGCTAAAATCTCAAACAATGCACTTGCGTCATCTAGCGAAGATGCGTCGTAGTGTTCAAGTGCGTACTCATAAAGCGCTCTTAATGTTGCAAAATCTTCAACTTCATTCATATCTAATTTACGTGGAGCTTCAAGAGCCTGTGTTAATCTCTCCATTGCTAACTCTAAAATATTAGCATAGAACCCTCCAAGAAGTGCATCATCTTGCGTCTCGCTTACCTCTTGTTCTATTACATATAGCGATGCTATTGAGCCACTCTCTTGAATTTCATATATTTTTTTTCTTAAATCTTCAATTTGACTTTTCACTGAACTCTCCTAATGCTTTTTTCACTCTTAATAGTGCATCTTTTGTCTTTGTCTCATCATAAACAAGTGCTAATCTAATATGCCCGACTCCTGGGTTTTGCCCATGTTTGTCTGCTCTGCCTAAATATTCACCTGGTAAAACTTTTAAGTTGTAGTTTTTGTACAAAAATTGTGTAAACTCTAAAGCATTTTCAATCTCCAACCAGATGTAAAATGTACTTTTTGGAGTCTCTACACCTAAAATCTCTTTTGCTATCTCAAAATTTTTCTTGTAAATCTCTCTTGAAGCTTCTACATGTAGTTCATCACTCCATGC
>JAYEGD010000180.1:0-2745 GCA_034658915.1 Campylobacterota bacterium
TACATTTGGAGTTGGAGCATTTTTAATAGCCCCTACAATTGTCTCAATGACAATCTCTATTGGAACTAAGTTACCTTTTGAAATATAACTTTCAATAGTTTTTCCACGTTCACTACCACTTGCAACCTCTGCTCTGAACATATCGCCTGTTGAGTAGTGTTTGATTAGCTCTGAATTTTTTTCTGCAATTAACTCTGCATCTGTTGTTTTACCAGAACCTGGCGCACCAATAATTAAAATTAATTTTTTCATATTTCTTCCTTTAATATTATTTAGTATTAAGTATCTGTTGTTATGCTTTTTTGTTTCTTAATCTAATGTGCAAATCTCTTAATTGAGGCTCATCAACATCACTTGGAGCTTTTGTTAAAATACAAGAAGCTTTTTGAGTTTTTGGAAATGCAATAACATCTCTAATGCTATCTCTTTTTGTTAGAAGCATTATTAGTCTATCAAACCCTATTGCAAAACCACCATGTGGAGGAGCACCAAACTTAAGAGCATCTAGTAAAAAGCCAAACTTCTCTTGAGCCTCTTCTTCTTCTATTCCTAAAAGTTTAAATACCTCTTCTTGCATCGCCTCTTTATGAATACGAATTGAGCCACCACCCAACTCTACACCATTTAAAACTATATCATAAGCGATTGAGTCAATATCTTCAACGTGTTCTTTGTCAACATCTAGTGGTTGTGTGAATGGATGATGAAGTGCTTTAACTATTCCATCTTCTATCTCAAACATTGGGAAATCTACTACCCATACAAACTCAAATCTATTTTGATCAATTAAGTTCATTTTTTCATGTTCTGCTAGAAAAATTCTAAAACGTCCCATGTAATCAAGTACAGTTTTTTTATCTCCTGCACCAAAGAAGACAACATCACCAACTTGAAGCTCAGTTCTCTCAATTAAAGCTTGAACATCTTCTTCACTAAAGAATTTAATTAATGGACCTTTAAGACCATCCTCTTTCATCTGAAAGTAACCTAATCCCCCTGCTCCAAATTGACGAACGTAATCTTCAAAACCTTTCATTTCACGTTTTGAAAAAACTAGATCTGCTCCTGGAACTTTAAGCGCTTTAATGCGATTTTTATGAGAATTTTTTGCTATATTTGAGAAAATTTCATTGTCACATCTCTCAAAAATATCAATTACATCAACCATCTTTAAATCATATCTCATATCTGGCTTATCAGAACCATACCACTCCATAGCGTCACGGTATTTAATGCGATTAAATGGTGGCTTAATATCGTGTCCAGCTGCTTTAAACATAGAGACAAGAAGTTTTTGGGCAACTTCAATTACATCTTCTTGGTTACAAAAACTCATCTCAACATCTATTTGAGTAAACTCTGGTTGTCTATCTGCTCTTAAGTCTTCATCTCTAAAACATTTTGCAATTTGAAAATATCTATCAAACCCACCAACCATTAAAAGCTGTTTAAAGAGCTGTGGAGATTGTGGAAGAGCATAGAACTCTCCATCGTGAACTCGTGATGGAACAAGGTAATCTCTAGCACCCTCAGGAGTAGATTTTGTTAAAATTGGAGTCTCTACTTCTAAAAAACCCAACTCATCAAGTACATTACGTGCAGCAATTGCAGCTTTTGAACGTAGCTTAAATGTATCAAATGATGCTTTTGAACGTAGGTCTAAGTAGCGATATTTTAACTTAGTCTCTTCGCCTACATTAGTGTCTCCAATTACAAATGGAACAGGTGCGCTTCTGTTCTCAATTACAAGTTCATTAACTATAATTTCAATTTCACCAGTCTCAAGACGTGGATTAGTTAAACCCTCACCACGAGCGCGAACAACACCTTTTGCTATCAACACATACTCATCACGTACATCATTTGCAACACTGTGAGACGCCTCACTGTCTGCTGGATCACATGTGAGTTGAATTAATCCATTTTTATCACGTAAATCAATAAAGATAATTCCACCATGGTCACGGTAATTGTTTGCCCAACCACAAAGTGTAACCTCTTCGCCAACATTTTTAATATCTAATTGTGTAGAGTAATGACTTCTCAAATGTAGAGTCCTTGTATTGCATATACTTAACATATGCATAAAATAAAATTTCGCGATTATACCTTAATTAGCTATAATGTTACATAAAATATTAGGATAATCACTTGAAATTAAAATTATTAGCACTATTTATTATGCCATTTCTATTTTTAGGCTGTACAAAAACAACAGCTTTTACATTTTTCGACATGAGTAAAGAGTTTGAACACTCCATTGCAAATTCACAAAGCTCAAGAATAGTCGATGAACATAACAGATCAGCAATAATTGTAAATGCAACATATTTAAATAGAGTTTTTGAAGATAGATATAGAGATGAAGAGAAAATATTAATATCCACATATATTGTTGATGACTCAAAAATTTGTGAAGTAAACAGTACAACAGCAGAGTGTTATGAGTTGAATTTAAATGCTCAAGCACCTATAAATATTGAAAAAATAGAGTACTCAAATGAGTTAATTAAAACAGTGCCAATTAAAGAGAGCTGGTTCGATTTTTACTTAGTATCATTTAAAAAAGTTGATGAGACAACTCTAAAATTTAAAATCTCCAATGATAAAAACAGTTCCATTATAATGAAGTTTGAAAAAGAGTAAAAGTACCCTGATTACTTTGAAGTAACTCTATTTTTACCATTATTTTTTGATTCATACATAAGGGAATCAGCTCTTTTAAATATTAAATCTTCAGTATCA
>JAYEGD010000181.1:0-2740 GCA_034658915.1 Campylobacterota bacterium
GTTAATACATAGATGAGTTTAAGACAAATTTTGCAGTTCACATAGTGGTTTACTGAGTCATAAAATAGATTGTACATAGTTACAAAAAATATAAATGTAAAAAAGATAATAAATCCATAATTTATCTCAAAAATAAGCAACATTGAGGCAATTAATATAAGTTCTGGAATATCTTTTTTACGAAACGCTTTTAAAAAATAGAAAAAGAGAATTGACAATAGTGGTGGCAGTAGCAGGTATATGGTTGAGAGTGAGTTGTAAAAACTAAAAATTGCAAAAATTGCAATGTAGTTTACAGCTTTTTTATAAGTGAAATTTCGTTGCATTGTGGAAAGTGTTTGCATTTTATGCAATCTACCCAAATTTTACTCTGAGGAAGTGAACTCATAGGAATTATACTAAAGCCTAAATATTGAAAAAACTCACCCTTATAGGTTAAAGATAGAACCTCTTTTAAACCCAACTCTTTAGCCTCATCAACACACTTGTTTACTAGTGTTGAACCAACTTTTTTTCCTCTATAACTCTCATCAACAATTAGCGAGCGAATCTCTGCTAAAGTTGGTGTGTGAATATGAAGTGCACAAAAACCAATCAGTTTTAACTCATCAAAAACAAGTGTGTAAGAGCGAACATTTGTAGCAATCTCTTCATCACTTCTTTTTAAAATAGTTCCATCTTCAACTTTTTCATAAACAAGTTTTTGCATCTGTTTAATATCATGAATAGTTGCTTTTTGGTATTTAATGCTCATCTAAATCTTCAAATAGCGATTCGCTTATCTCATTTAAAAGTTTCTCTATTCCACGTTTTTTAGAACTAGAGACCATTAAAGCTTCAGGAAATTCACGTCTAAGCGCACTTAACTCTTTTTGGTTTAGTTTATCAATTTTTGTAAAAACTTCTAAAATATATTGAGACTCATCTGCAGTTTGAGCTAAGAACTCTCTTACAGATGCATCAATCTCTAAATGAGGATGACGAGCATCAATGAGATGAATAAAGAGTTTTATCTGTTTTCTTTCACTTGTATATTTTGTTAGGTTTTTCTCCCAATCACTCTTAATTGATTTTGAGACTTTAGCATAACCAAAGCCTGGTAAATCAACAAAAATTGCACTAAATTTTTCATCTTTATCATCTTGAAAAACAACACTAAAAAAGTTTATTAATCTTGTTTTTCCAGGTGTGGAAGAGACCTTAGCAAGTGACTTTCTATTTGATATTGCATTTAAAAGTGAACTCTTTCCACTGTTTGAACGTGCAATAAAAGCTACCTCATTTTGGTACTCATTTTCAATAGATTGTGAAATATTTGCAGCTGATTTTAAAAATGATGTCTCTACAATTCTCATTTTTTTGCACTCTCATCTTTTACATCAAAAATCATCATAACAGGTTTGTCTGTTTTACTCTTTGCACTTGCAGTTGAATTGATCAAATCAACACTTATCTCATCGCCTACAATCTCTTTTTTATTATCTAATTGCAGTAGTTTTACATCTTTAAAAAAGTTGTACTGCTTCTTATTTGGATAAAAGACTGCTTTTGATGCACTACCCTCATATTGTGAACCATCATCCGTTTGAACAAAGAATGAAACATTGCCAGTTGCTGTAAGTGAAGTTGGCTTATTCTCTTTGTCACTTAAAACTACAATTTTATCTGCACTTAGTCTATCTCTATTTAGTGTAACTCTTACATTTCCAATAAATGTTGATATACCCTTTTTGTTATTTCCACTATACTCATCTGAGAGTATCTTTAAATCACCACCTATTAAAAGTGTTGAAGTTAGTGCTAAAAGCAAGAGTTTAATCATTTGGTATTCTCCATATTATAGTTAGCACTAAAATTTTTAGCACTTATTGTCTCTTTTTTATTATTATAGTGTAATTTCTTACCCTTTGCCCATGAATCATCTTTTGTAACTTTGAAGTCATTTTGAGTAGTTAAAGTTTCATCTATTTCATTATAGATAGCTTCTTGAGATAAAAATTTTAAATTATCATCTCTACTGTACAAAACATCTTTTTTTAATTTTAAAAGTGGTTTTGAGTATGAAGCAAACTTAGCTTTTAAATGTTGTTTTTTTGGAGTAGAATTTTTTGTATATTTAAGGTTTGATACCACATACCTGTCGCTATACTGTTTAGCAACATCACCACTTAAAAAAGTGTTCACTCCATTTTTATCTATCTTAAATATATTAATTTCAAATATATCAATCATTGAGAGCTCTTTGCTACTCTGCTCTTTTACATGTAGTGGTTTAAATTGCGTAAAAATAAGCAACAGTATCGCAATAATTATTAAAAAAAATAGGTTTATGTTTAGAGCCATTGAGCTAAGAAATTCTCCATTTGATTATCTTTTATACAAATATCTTCTATCATCTCTCTTACAGCTCCATCACCACCTTTACATGTAAGAGTGTTATTGACAATTTGCTTTACATGTAATGCTCCATCATTTGGTGTGTAAGAGATGCCAACTTCACGCAGTAGCTTGTAATCATTCAAGTCATCGCCAATTGCTGCTACTTCATCTAAGGAGATGTTATTTTGAGTTAAGTAGCTGTTTAGACACTCTAGCTTATTTTTAACTCCCTCAAAGTAGCCATCTAGCTTTAACTCATCAGAACGACGTTTAATAAGAGTAGATTTTCTACCAGTAATAATAATAGCTCTATTTCCCATTTTAACCCATGTAGCTATTGCTACATGGGTTAAAATGGGAA
>JAYEGD010000182.1:0-2708 GCA_034658915.1 Campylobacterota bacterium
GACTCTACATGTAGAGCTAAATGTTTTTAATGAAGTAACAATTGGATTACATGTAACAAATCTAGCAAACTTCTTTGCATTTTTGAGTGCATTTTCACTACTCTTAATCTCATTTTTAACACACCACTTAAAACAGAGCAACCTATTTTATATCTTGTTACATCTGCTAAATGCTTCAATATTTTTAATTCTTTATGCAGATGACTACTTACTATTTTTCATAGGCTGGGAGATAATGGGAGTTGTAACATACTTTTTACTAGCTCAAACTTTGAGTTCTCACGCTCTTCATAAGTACATCATATTTACAATGACTTCTGCATTTAGTTTGCTCATGGCAATGATGATTCTATATTCAGTCTCTCATAGTTTTTTATACTCAGATGCACGTATAGCTTTTGAAGCTATGGGTGAGTTAAAGAGTGCTATTTTCATCTCTTTAATGTTAGTTGCATTTTTTATTAAATTAGGTGCAATAGGTTTTCACTACTGGTTAGTTGATTCATACGAGCAATCATCAAATATTTTCACACCGTACCTCTCAGCAGTTATGTCAAAAATGGCTGTTTTTGCACTTATTGTTCTATTGGTTAAAGTTGTAAACATCTCTACGCTCTCAACTCCTACACTTAGCTACACACTAGCTATTATGGGGCTGTTAAGCTCAATAATAGCAACATTTAAAGCCATAAATGAAGATAGCATAAAAAGAGTCTTAGCCTACTCTTCTATTGCACAATTAGGCTACATTGTAACTGTTTTAGCTCTAGCAAATGGTGTTGGTGGCGCACTTTATCACTCTTTAATTCACACATCTGTAAAACTTCTGCTTTTCATAAATATCGCTGGTGTTGCTTATGTCACATCAAAGTCAAAATTTAGTGAACTAGGTGGTCTAATTTACAAAATGCCACACTCATTTGTAATGCTTTTAATAGGTATTATTGTTCTTGCAGGAATGCCTCCTCTTGGTGGTTTTAACTCAAAGTTCATCATCTATACTACATTAATGGATGATAAAATGTTACTAATTTTAGCAGCTATGATGTTTGCTAGTGCTAGTGCATTTTTGTACATCTACAAGTTGGTTTATGGAATTTATCTGGGTCAACCAACATCAAAAAAACTAGAGAGCATTAAAGAAGCTCCTGTAATGTTTTTAATTCCTCAATACATCTTAGCAACTATTGTAGTGCTTTTAGGCGCGTACCCATCAATTGTAGTTCCATATTTTAACTCTATTTTGAGTGAACTACATGTAACTCAGATGCAGTTTTTAAATGTTACTACTCTTATGTCACCTATGG
Organism: Campylobacterota bacterium; assembly: GCA_034658915.1. GTDB lineage: Bacteria > Campylobacterota > Campylobacteria > Campylobacterales > Sulfurimonadaceae > JAYEGD01. The sequence goes on from JAYEGD010000182.1 coordinate 1,308, forward strand.
GTAAATATAATGGGTTTGTGGTGTTTGGTGCATTTGTTGCTATTTTTGCAGCTGTTCTACTCTTTGTGGTACTTCAAAGATCTCGTAAAAAAGAGGCGAAAAATCGTTTCGATATTGCATATTGTGGTGAAGAGCCAAACGACTCTACTCACCTACACTATGGCTATAGCATTGGAAAAGAGCTAAGACGCATTGGTTTTGTCTCAACTATTTTAAAGAACTCTAGCTCTAAGTTTTATGACTTTGTAGCAATTCAGACACTCTCATTTTCACAAATTTTGAGAAAAATTTATAGTGGAAGCTTGAGCGTCAACTTTCATATTGCAATAATATTTGTAATTATCTTATTATGGTGGGTGATAAAATGATGTTAATTGATAGTGCTTTAATGCTACTAAGTGCATATGTTGTAGGATTTATTTACTATGGACTTTACAGAAATATTACTGCAAGATTTCAAAGACGTTATGGTCCTCCTATTTTGCAATCTTTTTACGACTCTATTAAATTTTTTACAAAAGAGGAGACAACATCTCATGGTTGGATGTTCTACTTAGGACCAATTATTATGACAACTGGTGCTATTTCAACACTTCTTTTTATTCCATTTTTCAGTAACTCTGATAGTTTTGTGGGTCTTAGTGAGTATGGTAACCTTTTTGTAGTGCTTTATTTAATGGTTTTAGGACCACTAGGAAATGCACTAGCCGTGGGAACTAGCGGAAACCCTTTTGGTGTTATGGGAATTACAAGAGGGTTAAGTAGGCTTTTTGCCCTTGAGATGCCTTTTTACATTAGCGTTATTGCAATTATGAGTCTAAGTGGAAGTGCAAATATTGAGACAATTATTCAAGCTCAAGCTACTACATGTAACGCAGTTGCATACCCACTACTCTTTATTGCAGCACTATTTTCATTTGTTGGAATGATGGGACAATCTCCTTTTGATGTCGTAGGCGCTCCTGTTGAGGTCTATTCTGGTCCAGCAGTTGAGTTTAGTGGAAAGTTTTTAGCACTACTAATGAGCCAAAGTGCTATTTTCAGCTTTGCAAAACTTCTTTTAATGGTTAATCTCTTCTTAGGAGGAGCTGGTGGATTTTTAGAACTTTTAGCTAAAACATTTGTACTATTTTTGCTAGTAATAGCTTTTGGCTCAATATATGGTAGATTTAAAACGCCACAAAGTATAGATTTTTTAATCAAAATTCCAACACTAATGGCAGTAGTTGGATTAATTTTAGCAACAGGGATGAGTAATGGATGAGGGATTTTTAAAAGAGCAACAAACACTAGAGAGTGATTTAAACTCAGACACTTCACACAAAAGTAGTGTAGATTTTTTAATGAATTGGTTTAGAAAACGCTCAATTTTTGTTCCATACGCTAGAACAAAAATTGAGC
>JAYEGD010000183.1:0-2668 GCA_034658915.1 Campylobacterota bacterium
AAAGAGTCATTTTAAGAGTGAAAAACCAAAAAATTTAGTGATATTTTTGCAAGAGAGTTTAGGCGCACAGTTTGTTGGAGTGCTAGGAGATAAGCGTGGATTAACTCCAGAATTTGACAAATTGAGCAAAGAGGGCATCTTATTTACCGACCTTTACTCCAATGGAACAAGAAGTGTAAGAGGAATTGCAGGAGTTGTAGCTGGATTTTTACCAGTAGCAGGTCAGGGTGTTGTAAAAAGAAATAGATCTCAAAGTGAATTTTTCACAGTTGCATCGCTTCTTAAACCTTATGGTTATTACTCTAGTTTTATCTACGGTGGAGAGAAGCGTTTTGACAATATGGCATCATGGTTTTATGGAAATGGTTTTGATGAAATTATAGATGAAAAAATGTTTGAAAACCCTATTTTTAAGGGTGTTTGGGGTGCTAGCGATGAGGACTTGGTTAATCGTGCAAATGAGGAGTTTGAAGCTCTTTACAAAAAAGATAAACCATTTGTTTCAGTGATGTTCTCAACAACAAACCACACACCATTTGAGTTTCCAGATGGAAGAATAGAGTTAATGGATGGAGTTAAAAAGCATAGTGTAGAAAATGCTATTAAGTTTGCTGATTTTGCAATTGGGAAGTTTATTCGTGATGCTAAAAAGCTCTCATACTACAAAGATACCATTTTTGTAATTGTTGCAGACCATAATGTAAGAGTCTATGGGGATGATTTAATTCCTCTTAATATGTTTCATATTCCAGCACTTATTGTAGGTGGAGGAGTTGAGCCTTTACATGTAGATAAACTCACAACTCAGCCAGATGTTGTTGCAACGGCATTAGATTTAGTTGGATTGGATTTAGAGTACCCAATTTTAGGAAAATCTATCTTTTCTAATTCTAAAAAAGAGGTCTCACTTATTCAATTTCACGATATGTTTGGTTTAAGAGTAGGTAATAAAATTGCCATTATTCAGCCAAATGTGGAGCCTTTGACATTTGTTTATGAAAATGGACATCTAACGGGTATTGAACATGACAAAAAATTAGAGCATGATTTAGTCTCTTTTATTACGGTTATTCATCATCTTTACAGTACAAAAACTCACACACTACCAAAAGGAAAATAGTGATTAAAATTGTAACTATAAGTTTAATGTTAGTTAGCTCTATTTTTGCAACAACTATTAATATTGCCGTTGCTGCAAACGTAAGTTATGCTATGAAAGATTTAAAAAAAGAGTTTAAAAAAGCTCATCCTAATGTTGAGTTGAGAGTGACGCTAGGAAGCAGTGGAAAATTAACCGCACAGATAAAAAATGGCGCACCATACCAGCTATTTATGTCAGCTAATATGAACTACCCAAATGCTCTTTATAGTGAAAAAATTGCCATTACAAAACCTGTTGTTTATGCGCAAGGTGCATTGGTATATTTAAGTAGTAAAAAAGAAGATTTTAGTAGTGGAATGAGACTTCTTGAGAGTTCTAAAATATCTAAAATAGCAATTGCAAATCCAAAAACTGCACCTTATGGAAAAGCCTCTGTTGAAGCTATGAAAAATGCAAAAATTTATAGCATAGTTAAACCTAAATTAATCTATGCAGAGTCAATTTCTCAAACTGTTTCTTACACCATAATTGCAGCAGATATTGGATTTATTGCAAAATCTTCACTCTTTACTCCTCAGATGTCAATGTACAAAAAAGGTATTAATTACGAAGATGTAGATATCTCTTTATACACTCCAATTAATCAAGGTATTGTAGTTCTTAAAAATGGTGACAATAGCGAGGTTATGGCATTTTATGAGTTTATGTTAAGTGACAAAGCAAAAGAGATTTTAAAAAATTATGGATACTTAGTGCCATGAGTTACTTTGATGCAACAGTCTGCAAAATAGATAGTTGTGATAGTTTACATGTAGTAGAGTTTAAGTTTCACAAACAAACTCTAAAAATGATGAGTTTAGATTTGAGTGAAAATATTGTCATTGGCTCAAGAGTGAAGTTAGTTGTTAAGCCCTCACATGTATCAATAGCTAAAAATTTTAGTGGAGAGATTAGCTGTTCAAACAAGCTTAGTGCGACAATTACATCTTGTGAAAATGGAGAACTTTTAACTGCGCTAACTTTGGATGTTTTTGGAAGCACTTTAGAGTCCATTATTACAAAGAGTTCATCTTTAAAGATGGCTCTACATGTAGATGATTGTGTAACAGCTCTTATAAAATCAAGTGAGCTATCCATTACTGAGGTGTATGTTGATTGAGGTACTAAGTGAACTAAGTTTTGAGCCATTTTTACTCTCATTTAAATTAGCTGCTATTACCACTTTGATTCTATTTTTATTGAGTGTTCCATTAGCGTGGTATCTCTCTCAAACTAACTCAAAAGCAAAACCATTTTTAGAGAGTTTAACGGCACTTCCTATAGTTCTGCCACCATCAGTTTTAGGCTTTTACATTCTTGTAGCACTTTCACAAAATTCGCCAATAGGTTCATTTTTTGAGAATGTATTTGGAATAAAACTTGTTTTTAATTTTACAGGACTTGTGGTTGCTAGCTGTTTTTACTCTTTGCCATTTATGGTACAACCTCTTCAAAGTGGTTTTGAGAGCATCAACAAAAATATGCTAGAAGCGAGTTATGTTGCAGGAAAAAGCAGATTGACAACCA
>JAYEGD010000184.1:0-2660 GCA_034658915.1 Campylobacterota bacterium
TCCCTCAACAACTAAATTTGGCTCTCTTTGTTTAACAATAGCAGTTGCACTTCTCACTTTTTCAACATCTTCTCCACTTCCTGAATCTCCTGTTGAGTATGAGAGCATTGCGACTTGAGGCTCAATTCCGAAATAGGCTGTTGTTTTAGCTGAACTAATTGCAATTTGTGCTAATGCTTGTGCATCTGGGTCTTGGTTAATTGCACAATCTGCATAGACTAAAACTTTGTCGCTTAAACACATAAAAAATAGACTACTTACAATACTCACATCTGGTTTTGTTTTAATAATTTGCAGTGCAGGTCTTATTGTGTCAGCAGTTGTAGTAATTGCACCACTTACCATTCCATCTGCGTAACCTAGTTGAACCATCATTGTTGCGAAGTACTCTTTTTTCTGCATTGCATCTTGTGCTACTTCAATATGAAGACCCTTATGTTTTCTCATCTCATAGAACTCATTTACAAAAATCTCTTTAAGCTCTGAGGTATCTGGATTAATAATTGTTGCTTTTGAGATGTCAAGACCTAGCCTCGCACTTTGTTCAGTAATTGTTTTTTCATCACCTAATAGAATTATCTCATCTACTCCACGGCGAAGTAGAATCTCTGTTGCTTGTAAAATTCTCTCATCTTCACTCTCAGGAAGAACAACTCTTTTTTTATCTTTTGCAGCTAACTCAAACAAAGAGAACTCAAACATTGTTGGTGTCATTACTGTTGATGAGATACTTTGAATTCTATCTTTTAAAAACTCCTCATCAATATTTGCACTGAAGTTACCCAATGCTAAAGCAATTTTTCTCTCACTTCCAACTCTTAATCTTGAGCGTATAGAGTGAATTTTAAATGCTGTTGTAATAGTGTCTTGTTCAGAGTGTAAAATAGGAATCATATACTCTTTTAAACCATCTAACATCTTGGCAACACTCTTGCGTGGCTTTAAGTCTCCACTCAATACAATTCCACAAATATGAGGAAATTCACTAGAGTAAATTGCCGCTAATGAAGCTATGATTATGTCGCTTCTATCTCCTGAGACAATTACCAAATCACCATCTTGAATATGCTCTAAGTAGTGTTCAACTCTCATTGATGCAACAATTGTTCTTTTAACTACACGAGACAAATCTTCTACTTTTCCATAAAGAAGAGTAGTGTTTAGGTAGCTTTGCACCTCTTGAAGTGTTGGCTGGTCTAACTCCTCAATTTCAGGGAGTAGAAAAATTGGATGAGATGGGTTATGTTTTTGTTTCAATCTAGTAAGTTCATTAAAATCTTTGTCGCTTAATCTATTAATGAATGTTCCAAAGTGCGTACAAGAGTTCTCTTTTATACAGCTATCTTCTATCTTAACAGTGTCAAATAACTCTTTTGCATTTTTACCTTTTGCATTTAAGACGCTAATGTAAGGAATTTGAAGATTTTTTGCAATATCTAAATTGATATCAAAATCAAAAATAGTATTAAATATAGACCTATTCATACCCTCGCACAAAACAAAATCAAACTCTCGTTGAAGCTCTTTAAACCTTTGCAATATAGTTAAAATAATCTCATCATATTTATCCTCTGATTGTAACTTCTCTACTTGTGCAATAGTAAAACAGTAGCTCTGCTCATAACTCATACCTAGTGCAAAATGCTCTTGCATAAATACAATGTCACTGTTTTTGTGACTAGCAACTTTAATAATTGGACGAAAATATGCAACCTTTCCAAGATGACTTTTAAGAAGTTGCATAGCTCCTAAAGATATAACTAAACTACCAGATTCAGGCTCCAAAGAGGCGATATATAAAGATGACGTTTTCAAGTTTAATACTCCAAAAATAAAATTTGTTGCATTATAGTCTATTTTTATTACATCATTACCAATGTTCTGCTTTCTGGTGTACCTTCGAGTGTTATGGGGAGCAGTTTATACTCTTTTATGCGAAGAGAAGATATACTCACGCTAATGAAAAAAGAGATTAAAACAGACTACATGTACGCTGACAAAACACTATTTTACATCACAGCTACACTTATTACAATTGGTATTATTTCATCTTATACTCTTTCAACGTACGTTGTTTTACACTTTAATTATTCAGATTTTCACTATGTTATAAGAGAGATTATTTTTGGCTACACTTCAATTATTATTATTTGGATTTTATCTCAACTTAACCCTGATTATTGGCTTCATAAAATAGGAATTACTCTTTTTGTAGGTGGAGCGCTGCTTATGATTGCTATGCCTTTTTTGCCAGAATCTTTAGTAAGTGCAGTTGGTGGAGCAAAAAGGTGGATTAAACTTTTTGGATTCTCTTTAGCACCTGTTGAGTTCTTTAAAGTTGGATTTGTATATTTTTTAGCATGGAGCTTTTCAAGAAAACTAGCTGATGATGATAAGAAAAACCTAAAAGAGGAATATGCTCTTTTTCTACCATACGCTATAGTTTTTTTAGGAGTAATGTTTTTAATTGCCTTTATGCAAAATGACTTAGGTCAAGTAGTAGTTCTAAGTTTAACACTTATTTTCATGCTACTGTTTGCTGGAAGAAGTTTGAAATTTTTTAGCACTTTGATTGGTATGGCACTTTTGCTATTTTTGTTTTTTATTTTAACTGCGGAGCATAGAATCTTACGTATTAAGTCATGGTGGTCACTAGCTCA
>JAYEGD010000185.1:0-11332 GCA_034658915.1 Campylobacterota bacterium
GCCAATTTCATCTACACCGTATAAGCTTTGTAGTGCCTAAATAAAAATAAGAATCCCTTAAATAAGGGGGTTTTATTGATTTTAGGGGCTAAGTCAGGATGTAGCGTGTTCTTCATTGATATTACGGAACTTTATCTCTCGAAAACTTAGTTTTCATAGCTTTATGGGTTGTAGGGATACTTGTACCACTGCCACTAAAACGGAGGTTTCGTTTTAGTGTTTAATTGTCACTTGAATTTAATATTTTTAAACATGTTATTTATAATATTTGTATAGTAACTTTTTTGATTATCACTTCCTAGTGCTATTGGTGGTTTACCCATGTCTGATGATTCTCTAATATCCATGTCTAATGGTATTTGACCTAATAAATTTATGTTATATTTATTTGCTATTTTTTCACCACCGCCTGTACCAAATATATCATATCTTACTTTTGTATCTGGTGCTATAAAGTAACTCATATTTTCAACAATACCTGCCATTGGAACATTAATATCTTGAAACATTTTTACTGCTCTGCTGACATCATCAGTAGATATTAATTGTGGTGTAGTAACTAATATTGACGCACTAATTGGGAGTTCTTGAGCCATTGTAAGTTGTACATCACCAGTTCCTGGAGGCATATCTATGACCATGAAGTCAAGTTCACCCCAAGCTACATCTTCTAGAAATTGAATTAGTGCAGAAACTGCAACTGAACTTCTCCAAACTAATGGTGTATCTTGTGATGGTGTAGTCAGTGCAACACTCATAATTTTAATGCCAAAGTTTTCTGAAGGAATTATTTTATTGTTATCATTCCACTTTATTCTCTCTGTATCACAACCTAGTATTCTTGGAATATTTGGTCCATAAACATCAGCATCAAGAAGACCTACCTTATATCCCTCTTGTGCCAATGCAATAGCAATATTTGCAGATACAGTGCTTTTTCCAACACCACCTTTTCCGCTTGTTACAGCAACTATATTTTTTGCATAAGGGGCTCTATTGTTAGGGTTTGCACTATTACCATAGTTTATATCCTTTTTTTGAGTAGATTTTTTTCTAATATCAAGGCTAATAAACTCATCTTTTAAAGCATTCGTTATTAACTCTTTTACGTTGTTGTATGATTCATCACTTATTGTTAATAGTGTAATAATTGCATTATCGTTTTTAACTGAAACATCATCTATTAATTTTAAATCTTCTAGTGTTCTATCAAGTTTAGGATATTTTAAGTTATATACTATTTTTAATAACTCTTTTTTATTCATATGGGTTGCTCCTTATCTCTCTTGCTAATAGTGCTTTTGTTGAATTTGCTTTTTGTGCTAATCTTGCAATTTGTGTTAATGTTCCAGGATAATTAATAGATAGTTTGTGATATGTTTGCACTCTATCATCAATTATTTTGTTTAATAAAGTAATTGCTTCACTTAATCTTTCATTTTCATCACTTTTATTCAATAGTTCTTTAATTAATAGCTCTCTAGTATTCATATCTAATGTCAAATCAACACTATTTCCTATCTCTATTAACTCACTTGATGATATGTAGAGTCCTGAGAAAAAAGTATTTAATAGATGGTTCTCAATAGCTGTAAATTTACTCTTTATTTTTTGATGTTTTCTAGGCTTTTTCACTTTTTTTCCTCTAATGCAATTTTAGCAGCAATTTTTACGTCTTCACTCTCATCATCTAGGAGTAGTTTTAATATTTCAATATTAGATGAGCTATTTTCTGCTAGTCTTAATCTTACCATTTTGTCATTATCTGATACAAAGATTTTCAGTAATTTTATTGGAGTAGATGGGTTTCCCGATAGACCATCTTTTACAATTTTTTCGTCACTGAAAAACTTTTCTAAAATTTTAACTGGTGTTGATGGGTTCGTTGCAACTAATGCTCTTACTAAATTGACTTCATCTTTACTTAAAAATTCAAGAACTTCAATAGGAGTATGTGGATTTTTTGCTACAGCCCATCTTGCACCCATATCAACTCGGTTTTTAGAGATATCAATAAGTAGTTTTACCATAGTCTCACTATAGCCATCATCTCTATTATAAACTGATGTTCTTTGAGATAAATTCATGGCAACTTGTCCAACAATAATCTTATTGTCATCAAATGCATAGTATATTTTTTCTACTTCATCAATATTTAAATTTTTATCTAGCAACAGATTAGATAACTCCTCAACACTATTTTCACTAATTAACTTATCCAAATTATTCATTATTAACCTTATGTTATTTTTGATTTAATATACTATCTAAAAATCTTTAAACTAGTAATTGTAGATAAGCAGTTTAGTAGTAAGTTTAAGGTTGGAATAAATTAATTTGTACTGCTTATATTACTTATATTATTGAATAATATGTAGTAGATAAATTATAATAATAATTAATAGGTTTATGAGTAGAAATCTCTCAAATAGGAATAATTACAAAATTCATTAAAAGATTTAAGACTATTTAAGTGTGTTGAATTTATAATATATCGTTATTCCAAAATTAGGTAAGTGAGGTTTAATATTTCACTTTGACTAGATTTAAGAAAATACTTTTGAAAGGGGTATGGATGAATAAATTTCTTAAAACACTTTGTGTTTTAGTTGGGTTGTCTGTTGCACCACTTATGGCAAGTGATAACTACAGCGATAAGAACATTTTGATTTCTGCTGATAAGGCAATAAAGCTAATTGGTAATCCTAAAGTTATGTTTGTTTCTGGTGACAGTTCAGATGTATATAAATTAGGACACATTAAAGGTTCTGTGGAGATGTATGCTCACCATTTACATCACGCAGATATTATGGGGGATATGCATTGTGCTCCTCTATTTAGATGTTTAGATGATGCTGAACACTATATTGGCTCTAAAGGTATCAGTAATGATACAATGATTATTGCTTATGATGATTACAAGGGTCCAAATGCAACTGGAGTTTATGCATTTTTTACTAGCTATGGTCATAAAAATATTAAAATTCTAAATGGTGGTCGTGCTGCAATTATGGCTATTGATCCAGCTCAAAAGAAGTTTGATGCTATTGCTAAAGAGTTCAAAAAAGAGCGTAGAGTTTCTCGTAAAGCTAAGAAACAGTTAAAACTTGCAAAAGCAGGTGAAATTGCACTTGATGATAAGCAAATAGCTGATTTTAAAGCAAAAATGAAAGATTCAAAAGCTAAACAAAAGAAGATTAAAGCTCGTCTAAAAGATGCTGAAAAGAGTCTTCTTGTAGTTAAGGGTGAAGAGTCTGTTAAAGCAAAAACTTATAAAATCAATAAGAAAAATCTTGATTTTAAACATATTGCTGGTGTAGATGAAGTAGAAGTTGCTATGAAAGATATTGTTGCAAAGGGAGCTGATTCTAAATTTGTAATTGTTGATACTCGTTCTATGAATGAGATAGTAGGTGGTCGTCAAATGGATCATGTAGCACGTGGTGGACATGTTCCAGGAGCTACTCTTTTAGAGTGGAATAAAATTTCTGATTTAGATAAAAAACTATCTTTCAAGCCTGCTGCAGATTTGAAAAAAGTATTTAAAAAATATGATATTACTCCTGATAAAACAGTGTATGCGTATTGTCAAGTTGGTGCTGGACGTAGTTCTGAAATAATTGTTGCTTTGCAACTATTAGGATATCCTAATGTAAAAGTATTTACAGGTAGTTGGGATGTATGGGGTAACTCTTTGAGCTTACCAATTAAGCAATAGGTGAAAGGAAAATAATGACGAAAGTTATGAACAATAAACGTAGAGATTTCCTAAAAGTATCAGGTATGACTGCAGCTTTAGTTGCATCACAAGGATCTCTATTTGCTAAGACAGATATAATGTCTGTGGAAAATGGAAAAGATAATTATCCAAATGTTAACTACACTGAACAGATGTACAGAAATGAGTTTTCATTTACATATGGTAAAAAAGAGGAGCATGGTTTTGCATATCACTGTGTAAACTGTCAAGGTAACTGTGCTTGGGAAGTTTGGTCACATAATGGTGTTGTAACTCGTGAGAACCAATCTGCGAGATACCCAGTTATCAATGCAAAAATACCTGACTTTAATCCTCGTGGATGTAACAAAGGTGTACAACACTCTCAAGTAATGTACCAAAAAGATAGAATATTATATCCTATGGTTCGTGTTGGTGAGCGTGGAGAGGGTAAATGGAAGCGTGCATCATGGGATGAAGCTGCTGAAAAAGTTTGTCAAGAAATTTTCAATACTTTAACAGACCCTGAACGTGGTCCAGATAAGTTAATGGTTCACGCTGGTACAGGTCTATTGACTGAGGGTCGTCGTGGTTCAGTGTTGCGTTTTTCTACTCAACTTTCTGCAAACCGTATCTACCCATCATCTTACCTAGGAGACATGTTCTCTGGTGCAGCAATTGCATATGGTGAGGGTAATGTTGGTTGTACTTGGGACTTTATGTACAATGTTGATACTGCAGTAATGTGGGGTGGTAATCCATCAGTTTCTCGTATTCCTGATGCTCACTTTGTTTGGGAGGGTAAATACAATGGTGCTAAAGTTATTGTAATTACACCTGAATTTAATGCGACTGCAAAATCTGCTGATTTATGGATTCCTATTAAGGCAGGTTCAGACAATATTCTTGCAATGAGTGTAATTAATGTAATATTAAATGAGAAGCTTTATAAGCCTGAGTTTATGAAAACTATTACTGATTTACCTTTTTTAGTAGATGTAGATACTCAAAAAATGATCCGTCGTTCAGACATGGAACACTCATCTAATCCAGATGATCACCATAAGTATATGGAAGAGTTCTACTGTATGAATAAAAAAGATGGCAAAGTTGCTCTTATGCCAGGTACTGAGGGAAGTAAAAATAAAACTTTACGTATTGCAGAACTTGGTATTGAGCCAGAGCTTGAGGGTGAGTGGAAAATTAAAGATGTTCATGGGCATGAAAGAACAGTAACAACTGTTTTTGAAATGTTGAAAAAACAAGCAGATAAATTTTCACCAGAAGCTACAAAAGATATTACAGGTGTTCATCCTGAAACAACACGTCAATTAGCGCGTGATATTGCAATTCCAAAAGTTGTAGAGATTACTACAGGTTTTTCATTAAATAAATATTTTAATGGTGTTATGTCAATTTGGAACATTAGCTCAATTTGTGGATTAACTGGACGTATGGGACCTTATGGTGGTTTAAATACTGAAAATGAGTTCCAACTATCTGGTCTTGGAGCACTTTCAGGTTTTAGTGGTAAATATAAGCCTCGTTTTGGATCTGGTTTTGTTGGCGAATTTGTATTTGGTGATGGAATAGACACATTTAATGAGTACTTTAGTGATGAAGATGTTAAACGAGCACAGAATGGTATGGGTAAAGATGAGTATATGGCTATTCTTGCAGAGATGTTTGAAGAGGGTAAACATGGTAAAGCAAATCTTGATTCAAAAACTGGTAATAAAGTTAAACCATGGTGGCAACCAGACACTGCTGTAATTGTTGCGGACTCTAAATTTAGACGTAACAAAGGTAGTGAATACCGTAAAGCATTTTTAAGTAAAATGAAATTTTGGGCATATGTGGATTATCGTATGAGTGAAGCTGCACAATTTGCAGATGTTTTACTTCCAGCAAAATCACATTATGAGGTTTACGATTTACGTACGTCTCCAGGTTATCATAGGTTTACAAACCTTGCTCAGCCAGTTGCTAACTTAAAACCAATTGGTGAAGCAATGGATGAGTGGAGTATGTTTACACTTTTAGCTAAAAAGCTAGAGGAGATTGCTAAGCGTCCTGAGAATATTTCTAAGGCTAAAGTTAAAGATGAGACACGTTTTGCTAAGCCTGGTTTTCATGACTTAACAATTTTCCATAAAGAATATACTAATACTGACGAAGAGTCAGAGGGTAATGGTGAAGTCTATTTAGGAACAGATAAGATGGCTGTTGAAGCTGCATTAGAGAAGTGTGAACAGTATGAGCCATGGACCATGGAGAAGATGTATAAAGCTGGTGGATTTTTGTTAATTAATCAAAAAGCTGCTAAATCATCTCCATTATATCCAGATCGCCCATATAGTTCTATGGAAAATCATATCTATAAATATGAACGTTTAGAGACTGTAAGTGGTCGTCAAACATTCTATGTAGATCATCCTATGTATATTAAAATGGGTGCAGCAACTAATACTGGTATGGAGGGAATTCGTCCTCAGGGTAAAAAATATCCTTATGTTCTTATGACTCCTCATGCTAGATGGTCAATTCACTCTAACTACAAAACAAGTCGTACTCTGTTGAGACTTCAACGTGGTGTTCCTGCTCTTCAACTTAATCGTGAAGTTGCTACTGCTAAGGGTATTAAAGATAGTGACACTATTAGAGTCTTTAATAACATTGGTGAGTTTTATGCAATGGCTAAATTATCTTCATCTGCACCTGCTGATGGATTAGTATTAGAGCATGGCTGGGAACCTTACATGTACAAGTTTAACAAAGGTCATAATGAAGTTGTGCCAACAGCACTTAACTTATTAGAGATGGCTGATGGATGGGGTCACTTGAAATTTGGTGGTCTTTGGGATGGTAATCAGTACGCATATGATGGTGCTGTCAACTACGAAAAAGCAAAAGTTTAAGGAGTATAAATGTCAAAAAGACAATTGTCAATGGTAATGGACCTAAACAAATGTATTGGGTGCCAAACATGTACCGTAGCATGTAAAACTCAATGGACTAATCGTAATGGACGTGAGTACATGTACTGGAATAATGTTGAAACATATCCAGGTACTGGTTATCCTAAAAACTGGATGGATTTAGGTGGTGGTTTTGATGCTGCTGGAGATCTTCAACCAGGTGTAATACCAAATCTCGAAGCAGATTATGGTGTTCCATGGGATTACAACTATGATGAGTTAGCAGGTTCAAATGCTATTAATGGTAATGCGCAACCAGATTTCCATCCTAATGTAGAACCTACATGGGGTCCAAACTGGGATGAAGATGAGGGTGCTGGAATGTTCCCTCAAGATAACTATTTCTTCTATTTACCTCGTATTTGTAATCACTGTACAAATCCAGGTTGTTTAAGTGCTTGTCCTCGTGATGCAATATTTAAACGTGAAGAAGATGGTGTTGTTTTAGTAGATTTAGATAGATGTCAAGGTTACCGTTATTGTATAGCTGGTTGTCCTTACAAAAAAATCTATTTCAATCCTAAAATTTCTAAAAGTGAGAAGTGTATTTTATGTTTCCCACGTATTGAGCAAGGATTACCACCAGCGTGTGCTCAACAGTGTGTTGGTCGTATTCGTTTCGTTGGTTTTAAAGATGATGAAGAGGGACAAGTATATAAGCTTATTGAAAAATATAAAGTTGCACTACCACTTCGTTCAGATTATGGTACTCAACCAAATATTTTCTATATTCCACCAACTGAGTCACCAGCTAAGTTTGATGCAAATGGTAAAATTATTGAGGGTTCAACTCGTTTACCAATTGAGGAGTTAGAGAAACTTTTTGGTCCAGAAGTTCATGCTTCAATTAAAACTTTAAAAGAAGAGATGAAGAAACGTAAAGAGACTGGTGAGAGTGAGTTAATGGATCTATTAATCTCTTACCAACATCAAGATATGTTCCGTTTAGATAACAACTACTACCAAGAGGTTGCTAAAGAGAAAGGTCAACATCTTTTAGCTCCAGTAGATAGCCGTTATGTTGCTGGTAAATATACAAAAGATAGCCATAAAATGCATTTCTTTGACCCAAGTTTTAACCCTAATGCAGGAGGACATCACTAATGAAAAAGTTAATTACTACACTTAGTGCTGCTACTTTTGTAGCATCTTCACTAATGGCTATGTCTATTAACGCTTCTAAAGTTGATAGTGACTTAAGTGCTATCTCATACGATTCAAAAGTGTGGGATGGTATTAAAGCTCAAGAGGTAATTCTTTATCCTCAAACAACTATTAAGTTAAATGATAAAACAGCTAATAAGTTAAATGCAGCAAACAGTGCAAAAAAAGCTATGGTTAAGGCAATATACAACGATAAAGATATATCTTTTTTAATTGTATGGCCTGATAAAACTATGAATGTGCAAACAGGTGTTAAAACTACATCATATGCAGATGGTTTTGCAATTCAAGTTGCATCTGATGCTTCTAATCCTGAAAAGCTTCCATACATTGGTATGGGATCTGCTGGTCGTCCTGTTGCTATCTATTTAGAAAAAGCTGTTCAAGGTTTTTATGAGCCAGATGGTGGAGGTAATGTATTTTACCAAATGAATAGAAATCAGACACCATTTTTTGATGATGAATTAAAAGCGTTTGATAATAAAATCAATATGGTTGGAAGCAATAACTACGAGAGAGCATTTGTTAGTGAAGGGTTTCGTTCTATGACTGAAATCAAAGACGCTACTAAAAAAGCTTCTAACCAACGTTTAGGTTACAAAAATGGTTCATGGAATGGTACTTTAACAAGACCTTTAAACGATCCATATGCTAATTTGAGTGATGGTAAAATTGCTGTTGCGTTTGCTGCATGGGATGGCGCTAAACTAGGTCGTGATGGTATTAAAAACTTATCTTCATGGGTTGCTGTTACACTTGATGGTAAAGGTGCGGATGAAGCATTAGTTAAAGCTACTAATGAAGTTGTTGCTGGTGACGCTGAGGCTGGTAAAGCTGCTGCAGTTGCTAATGGTTGTACTGGTTGTCATCAAGTTAGTGCAGCTGATCCTATTAACTATATGGCACCTGCTCTTATGAATGTTGGTGGTTATACAACTGCTGGATATTTACGTGAGTCGTTAATGGAACCTAGTGCTGTTGTAGTTCCTGGATATAATAGAAATTCACATAAAAACTATGCATGGTATATGGTTACTGATGGTAAAAGAACATCAACAATGCCAAGTTACTCATGGTTAGATGAGAAGAGTATGAATGATATTATTGCTTACTTACAATCACTTAAAGTGGAGGTAAAATAATGAAAAAATATGCTTTACTATTGAGTGCGCTTTTAGTTTTTAGCGCACAAGCAAATGACGAAGAAGATATGTTTGAAAAAGATGGTTTCTTAGCAACTCAAAGTTGTGTAGATGCTGGAAGTTTTACATCATGTTATTTAGAGACTTATGCATGTGGGACAACTGACTGTTTTATGAAAACAGAGGCTGGTGTCGATAATGAGACACCATTAGTTCTCTATTCGCATAAAGATGGAATTACTTACACGTTAGATATATCAAAACTTGAGAGATCAGAGTTTGATGAGGGTGTAAACCGTAATGATGTAACTATTATGGGTGAACTTGATGAGTCAAAAAACCATATTATTGTACATGAATTTAAAGCTCCACCTCCACCTAAAAAGTCATTCTTTAAGGGATGTCTATAAAATTTTAAGCCTTTTGGCTTAAAATTCCCCTACAAAAAATCAAAATAACAACTTAAAAAATACTCGATATAATCACTTCTAAAACAGAATAGTAAACTATCTATTTTAGAGATGATTACATGTAAAGGAAAAATTTGGATAATAGTGAATATAGAAAATATATATATGCTTTTTTATCTCGTATTATAAGTAATATGCCAGATGCTAGGTTTATAAAAGATTTAAAAAACAACAGTGATATGTTGGATTTAATTGGTGAAAGTACTAAAGAGTATTTTGAAAAAGAGAGTGAAGAGACTATATATGATGAGTTAAATATGGACTATACATCTATGTTTATACTTAATACTCAGCCTGTTGAATCATTTGTATTGGATGCGAAAAATGAGACTTTGGTTGGACTTCAAAACCCTGTTATGGCATTTTATTTTAATCATGGTTTTGAAATTAATATGAACCAAACAGAGATTGTTGCTCCTGATCATTTATCAATTGAGTTAGGATTTATGCAAACACTTATTCATAGAGATGAAGTTCAAGCTCAAAAAGAGTTTATTGAGGCTCATTTAATATCTTGGGTAATTCCATATATGATTGGTATGAAAGATATGGCACGAACTCCATTTTTTAAAGATATTTGTGACTTTATTGTTGAGTTTTTGTGTGCTGATTATGAGTATTTAAATAGCAGTGGGAACTCATAGATGGTTAATGCTAACTTTTTGCAAAAGAGTAATCTTTTTAGTTATGATGCTACATCTTGCTTGAGAAATGATTACTTTTTTAATAGTTGTGAAATTTGTGTAGATATCTGCTCTAAAAATGCATTTAATATTGTTAGAAACAAACTTCAGTTATTTGAAAATGAGTGTATAGAGTGTGCCGCTTGTATTGGTTCATGTCCGACAGAAGCACTTAATATTTCAAGCTTTGATGCAAATGAATATACGCAAAATATTACTACATGTAGTGATGAAATAGTCTCTTGTAAAAAAGGCACACCATGCTTGGGAGTTTTTGATAGACACCATTTTATTTCAATGGTATTGTTAAAAAATGAGAATATTACATGTAGTTTAAGTGAGTGTAGTGAGTGTACATTAAATAGCGATGAGAAGATGATTAAAAGCATAGAGAATAAAATAGATGAGAGTAATGAATTTTTAGACTCTATTGGTTTTGAACATCAAGTTATTAAGAGTTTTGAAAATGCTCAAGACCAAAATGATAGACGTATGATATTCAAAAAAGCTTTTAACAGTGTTACTGATAGTAAAGAGAAAAAAAAGTTCACACTAACTCAAGAGTATAGAAGTAAAAACCAAAATGGTGTACCACTAAAATATATTATCTTAAAAGATGCAATAAAATCTAATTTAGAAGCAGTTAAAAACAGAGTAATAAGCAACAATAATAACATATTTTTTGATAAAACTATAGAGTTTAAGAGCTGTACAAATTGTGGAGATTGTATTAAATTTTGTCCTACTAACGCTCTTAGTGCTACAAAAGATAATCAAGGAATTATATTCCAACAAAGTACATGTATAGGTTGTGGTGTGTGTGAACATATATGTAAAACTAATGCAATTACAACACCTACATCATTTGATTTAGTAGAGATAGCTTATGACAGAGCTAAAGAGTTAGTTCACTATGAGATGGTAATGTGTCATGAGTGTAGAACACCATACCCCTATAGAGGCGGCGACCCAATTTGCGATAGATGTGAAAGTTTTTTAAGTAATAGTCCAGGAATGTTCACTATGGCTAAAGATTTATAGGCTAGGCACTTAAGTGCCTGACCATAATAGATGACATATTCAATGAAAAGAGAAGCTATAAGCTGTGAGGCAAAATCTCGCAGTTGCACTTATTGTGCCTCAAGAGGTTTTAACGAAGCAGATTGTAGCTTATCTT
>JAYEGD010000186.1:0-2643 GCA_034658915.1 Campylobacterota bacterium
ATTTACAACTTTATCATTTTTAAAAATCACTTCTTGGTAAAGTTTTCCATTCTCATATATTTTTTTGAAAAGACCATCTTTTTTACCATCTCTATAGCTATTAATTATTTGAATATTTCCATTAGCGTAATATCTTTTACAAGTTCCATCACGCTTTCCATTTTTAAAGTTCTCTCGCTTTTTTACGCGACCATTATCGTAGTAAAAAACTCTTTGACCATCTAAAACACCATTTTTAAAACTTGATCTACTTTTTATTTTTCCATCTTCACTATATACTTCACTAATACCCTCAAGTTTTCCATTTTGATACTGTTTTAAATTTTTTAAAGCACCATTATCATAGTACTCTTTTACCATTTTTGCATTTAAAGATATTGTAAATAGTAATAAAATTAAAAATATTTTTTTCATTGTAAAGCTCCAAATTAATTAAATTTTTTAATTCTACAATGTTATAAATTCAATCAAACTGAATGTAACTAATATAATATATTTTAATAATTTTAACTCTACATGTAGAGTCTATTTACTCTACTTGTACTACTATTTTCTCATCATTGTAATCAAATGTTACTCTACTGCCATCAACTATCTCTTGAGATAAAATCATATCTGCTAATCTATCTTCTACAATCTCATAAAGAGCTCGCTTTAGTGGCCTTGCACCATAAACTGGGTCATACCCTACTTTGGCTATGTATGATGCTGCAGCTGGAGTTAACTCTAAAGTAATATTTCTATCTTTTAGTTTTGATGCTATTGATGCGAAGAAGAGTTCTAAAATTTTCTCAATTCCATCTTGTGTTAATGGATTGAAAATTACAATATCATCTAATCTATTTAAAAACTCTGGTTTGAAATTTTGCTTTAACTCTTGCATAACAACAGATTCAAGCTTATCATCAAATGCCATACTCATGATTTTATCACTAGCTATGTTTGATGTTAAGATGATAATCGTATTTGTAAAATCAACCGTTACACCTTTGTTGTCAGTCAACCTTCCATCATCTAACACTTGAAGTAACATATTAAAAACATCTGGATGTGCTTTTTCAACTTCATCAAATAACAATACGCTGTAGGGTTTTCGTCTAACTGCTTCAGTTAATTGACCACCCTCTTCATAACCAACATACCCTGGTGCTGCTCCAACAAGGCGGCTAACTGAGTGTTTTTCCATATATTCACTCATATCAAATCTTACTAATGCATCTTGTGAGTCAAACAGAAATTTTGCTAATGTTTTAGCTGACTCTGTTTTTCCAACACCTGTTGGTCCTAAAAACAAAAATGAACCAATTGGTCTTGTTGCATCACTCAATCCTGCTTTGTTTCTTTTAATTGCACGAGCTATTGCATGAGTTGCTCTGCTTTGTCCAATAACATCAGAGTTTAACTCGTTCTCAATATTGAGAATTTTTGTTCTATCTTCTTGCATCATTTTTGTAATTGCAATTCCAGTCCATCTACTTACAACTGAGGCAATAGACTCCTCATCAACACTATTTTTAAGAAGTGTCCCCTCTTTTAGCATTAAGTCCCATCTGCTTTTTAACTCTTGCTCACTCTTTTGAAGCGCTGGAATATCTCCATACTCAATCTCTGCTGCTTTGTTAAATTCTGATGCATTCTTAGCATTTTGAGCTTCACGCTTTTTAGACTCTATCTTATTTTTAATAGATGAAATCTCTTCAAAAACAGACTTCTCATCATCAAACTGACTTTGAAGAAGTCTTTGTTGCTCACTTGAGTCTGCTAACTCTTTTTCTATCTCAACTAGACGTTTTTTATTAGCTGGTGTATCTTCCATTTTTAGAGCTTCACGCTCTACTTGTAACTCTTGAATAACTCTCTTTATTTTAGATAAATCGTGAGGCTCTGACTCAATTTGCATCTTTAACTCTGCTGCTGCTTCATCAATTAAGTCAATCGCTTTGTCTGGTAAAAATCTATCACTAATGTATCTATCTGAGAGTTTTGCAGCAGCGACTAATGCACTATCTACAATTGTTACATTATGGTGAGCTTCTAAACGCTCCTTAATTCCACGTAAAATTTGTAAAGATTGGTTAATAGTTGGCTCATTTACACTTACAGGTTGAAAACGTCTCTGCAAAGCAGTATCTTTTTCAAAATATTTTCTATACTCTTTTAAAGTTGTTGCCCCAATGGTATGCAGCTCTCCACGAGCAAGTGATGGCTTTAAAATATTAGCCGCATCCATGCTCCCCTCACTAGCACCAGCACCAACAATAGTGTGAATTTCATCAATAAACATAATTATGTTTCCACTTTGTTTTACCTCACTAATGACTGCTTTTAGTCTATCTTCAAACTCTCCTCTATACTTTGCACCTGCAATTAATGCGCTCATATCAAGAGCTACTAATCTCTTATTTTGCAAAGAAGTTGGAACATCTCCATCGTGAATTCTTTGTGCAAGTCCCTCTACTAATGCAGTTTTACCAACACCAGGTTCACCGAGCAAAATAGGGTTGTTTTTAGTTTTTCTAATTAAAATTTGCATCATACGGTTAATCTCTTCATCACGTCCAATAACAGGTGCTAAATTTCCTTGCGCTGCTTCGCTTGTTAAATCAATTCCATACTTCTCTAATGACTCTAATGTCTCATCAG
>JAYEGD010000187.1:0-11221 GCA_034658915.1 Campylobacterota bacterium
TGATATAAGAGTTAAAAATTCAAACTTTTTTGAACTAATTACAGAGAAAAAATCTTTAATAGATTTAGTATATCTAAAGAGTTTAAATACTCTAAATAGTATAAAAATTCTTAAAAGTCTCAACTCATGGAAAAATGGCAAAATAGCCAACAGATCAATAATAGCAGTAATAGATGTTACATACTCTAGCTTTTTAAGTGCAATATCTTTTAGCACCTTGGTTGCACTTAGTGGTCTATCTAAAAATGTGTCATCATCTTTTTGTTTTAAAATCATTAGTGAATTGTCACTATAAATCCACAACCTTAAAAGATATTCCAACAAAAAGAAAAAAGTTATTACATAGTGGTTAAAGAAGTTGAAGCCATCATAAACTACATATTTAACATCTCTAACCATAATTGCAATACTAGAAAATATTAAAAAAATCATAAAAATATCTACATATTTTTTGTACCTGTAGTTATTGTTCTCTAGTAGGTTTCTTGCAGTTAATTTTACTTTTTTGTATGAAGTTGAAGTCTGCGCAAAATACGCAGATTTTATAAGAAGTTGTGATGCAAAGCTCATAATGTGCTTACTACTGCAATTTTGCTTTTACTATCTCATTTACAGCTTGAGGGTTTGCAGTTCCTTTTGAAGCTTTCATAGTTTGACCTACGAAAAATCCAAATAGTTTCTCTTTTCCTGCTTTGTACTGCTCTACTTTATCAGGGTTTGCACTTAAAATTTCATCTACCATTTTTTCTAGTGCGCCTGTGTCACTTACTTGCTTTAGACCTAGTTTTTCAATTACATCATCAATATTTTCATCGTGTTCCATAACATAATCCAACACCTCTTTGGCAGCTTTTCCACTAACTGTTTTGTCATCAATTCTCTTTACAAGGTGTGCTAATTTTTTAGAATCAACTGGAGAAGTCTCAATTGTTACACCATTTTTCAACCTTGCTAGAAGCTCTACTGTAATCCATGTGGTACTGTTTTTTGCACTAGCACCCTCGTTAATCATATCTTCAAAAAAGTGTGCCATCTCTAATGCACTTGTTATTACCTCTGCATTGTAAGGACTCATTGAGTACTCATTCACAAATCTAGCTCTTTTTTCATCGGGGAGTTCTGGAATTTTTGAGTATTTTTCAAACATTTCATCACTTATGACTGCTTTTAATAGGTCTGGTTCTGGAAAATAGCGGTAATCTGCAGCTTCCTCTTTTCCTCTCATTGAGCGTGTCTCTTGCGCATCTTGGTCAAAAAGACGTGTCTCTTGGCAGATTTCATCATCATAAACACCATCTTCCCACGCTTCACGTTGACGTTGAACCTCTAACTCTATCGCTTTAGCAATAAATTTAAATGAGTTAATGTTTTTAATTTCAACTCTAGTGTAAAGCTTCTCATCACCTTTTGGACGAATAGAGACATTAACATCAACTCTAAATGAGCCCTCTTGCATATTTGCATCGCTAATATCTAAATATCTTACAATTGAGTGAAGTTTTTTAAGGTATAAAATTGCCTCCTCGGCACTTCTCATATCAGGCTCACTAACTATCTCTAAAAGTGGAGTTCCTGCTCTATTTAAATCTACTTTTGAGTAAGAACCCTCATGAATATTTTTTCCCGCATCAGCTTCAATATGCGCTCTATTAATTCTAACTGTTTTAGCATCGCCATTTTCAAAATTAATCTCTAGCTTTCCATGTTCAACAACAGGTGTGTAGAGTTGAGTAATCTGATATGCAGATGGAGAGTCTGGGTAGAAGTAGCTTTTTCTATCAAAGTAAGATGTTCTATTAACAGTTGCTCCAACAGCAGTTCCAAACATAATTGATTTATGTAAAACCTCTTTGTTTAGAACAGGTAAAGCACCAGGAAGTGCTAAACATGTAGGACACGTATTTGTGTTTTGTTTGTGGTCAAAACTTGTAGGGCAAGAGCAAAATAGTTTTGAGTTTGTATTTAATTGAACATGAACTTCTAAGCCAATAACTGTTTCAAACATTATAATTATTCCTTGGTTTTAGTGCGCGTATTTTACACTTTTTTTCTTGTTATTTCGATAAAACTCTTCAATATCATCAGCTTCTTTTACTATTTTAGAAGATAAATTTTTACAACCATTTGATGTAATTAAAATATCGTCTTCAATTCTAATGCCAATACCTCGAAACTTTTTTGGAATTTTTGTCTCATTAAGTGGCAAGTAAAGTCCAGGCTCTACTGTTAACACCATACCTTTTTGTAACTCAATCTCTTTGGCATTTTCATCAAAATATGGGTTTGTATCATGAACATCTATTCCCATCCAATGACCAATACCATGTGGATAATATCTGTTGATTACTCCATTCTTAACAATTTTTTTGTAACTGCCTTTTAAAACTCCTAGCTCAACTAGACCTTTTGCTAACTCAAGTTGTGTAAATTTTTGCAACTCACTTCTTAAAATATTTGGTCTAATTTTTTCAATAACTCTTTTTTGAACACTTAAAACAAGCTCATAAATTTCACGTTGAGATGAGCTGAATTTTCCATCTCTTGGAAATGTTCTTGTAATGTCACTAGCATACATTTTGTACTCACAACCAGCGTCGATTAAAATTAGTCTGCCATCTTTTAGTCTATCACTATTTTTAATGTAGTGAAGTGTGTTTGCATTATCACCACTTGCTACAATTGTAGTGTAAGCATCACTAGCCGCACCACTACATGTAAAGGTGTGTTCAATGAGACTTTGTAACTCATATTCATACTCTACATGTAGTGAGTTTTTCATAGCATTTTCATGAGCAGTTTTTGTTATTTTAATAGCTTGTTTAATAAGTTCTATTTCATGTTTATCCTTAATTAAACGCATTTTGTTCACTAAGTGATGCACATCTTCATAACATTGTGGGTAGGCAAACTTTGAGTTATGCACACTCTCATTTACTACATTTTTTACTCTTGTAGTAATTGGTGTCTCTACATGTAGATCTAAATATATTTTTTTTGTATGAGAGAGGAATTTTTTTAATATCTTCTCAAACTTCTCATTCTCATATATTTTATCTACATGTACTCTTTTTTTAAGCTCTTTTACACCAACTCTTTTGCCACTCCAAAGCTCTAGTTTTGGCTCTTTTTTTTGAACAAACATCACACTTTTTTTAACACCATCTCTATTAATTAGCATTAAAATTGAGTTATCCTCTTCAAAGCCTGTAAGGTAGTAGAAATTACTATTTTGTCTAAAAACATACTCTGTGTCATTTGAGCGTATCTTATGAGTTGCAGAGCCTATTATTGCAATACCATCAATAGAGTTTAAGAGTTTCTCTCTTCTTTTAGAGTAGATCTTTTCACTCATTTTAAAAACTTCAATAGCTCAACATACTCTTCTTCAATTGTTTTCATATTGTTAAGCATAGAAATCTCATCCATATTTGGATTTTCACTTAAATACTCCTGTTTAAAATTAATAGCATTTTCAAGCTCTTCAAGACCTGTCTCAATATATTCAATCATCTTATCTATATCTGCACCTTTAACTACTTTTTCACTGTCTGCTTTGTAAAAGAGTAGGGCGTACTCTCCTAACTCGTTTGAAAATCTGAAATCTTGAGCGATATTGTTTATTATTTGAGTTATTCTTTCACTATTTATGATACGTTTTGACATTTCTAACCTTAACTAAATTTTTTTTAGATAGAATGATAACATAACAAAATTTTAAAGGTATAAATTATATGGGTTTTTTAAACTCTCTTAGATTAAATTTAAAACTACAAACTCTTTTAGGCGTAATCACTTTTGGTCTTATTTTTATTGCATCAATTGGCTATATGAACATCAGCTCTATGAAAAAAAATCTTGATGATGTCTATTTTGGCTCACTTATTCCAGTGATTGAACTAAATGAGATAGTCTCTTTGTATAACAATAACTTAGAACTTCCAATCTATTTGGCAATGCAAAAAGTTACAACAGCACAAAATGCTGTAACACAGATGCAAGAAGCAATTAACCAAATAGATGTTATTTGGGCAAGGTACATCTCAAGGTATAAAAGTGATAGTGAATTAGAGTATATAAAAGGTGCATCAAGAGAGATAAAAAAAACAAATCAATACTATAAAAAAATAATAAACTATCTTCAAGCAGGACTAGACCCAGCAAAACTTTCAGCTCTAACGCTCTCTAAAAATACCAAAATAATAAAATCAACAATTAAAAAAATTGCAGATTATGAGGTAAATAGTGCCTCTTATGATAGAAAAAAACTTCTTTTAACCTACAACTCACTAATAAAACAGCTAAGTGCAATTTTTGCACTCACTGTTTTAGCTGTCTTGTTTGTTGCATCAGCAATTTTTAGAAGTATTCACAAACAACAAGTAGAACTAGAAGATACAACACAAAAATTAAAATCTGCAAATTCAAAGTTAAAAACAGCATCTTATAAAGACTCACTTACAGGATTAAGCAATAGACGCTACTTCAATAAAATTTATGAACGTGAGATAAAAAGAGCAATAAGAGATAAAACATACTTTACATTTATGATGTTAGATATTGACTTTTTTAAACAATACAATGACACATATGGACACCTTGAGGGAGATAATGCACTAAAAATGGTTGCAAATGCACTAAATTTGACAATGCAAAGACCATCTGATTATGTATTTAGGCTAGGTGGTGAAGAGTTTGGTGTAATTTTAACAGATACAGACAAATCAAACAGTGCAATAATTGCACAAAAAATCAATAGAAATATAGAGGGTATGAAATTAGCTCATGAAAAAAATAGAGCTAGTGATTATGTTACTATTTCAATTGGCGTAGTGTGTGTCGCTCCTACAAAGTCCATGAATGTAGAAGCACTTCTTTCACACGCAGATGATAACCTCTATAAAGCAAAAGATAGTGGACGAAATAGATACGTACTAAGTTCAAATTTTTAGGGTAAATTATGGTTTTAATAGATAGATATTTAGAAAAAGTTACAAGAAAAGTACAAGAAGATATTGCGCAACTAGGTATTAACGATGTAATCAAACCAAAAACATTTATCGGACAAAAAGAGCAAATTTTTTCACTATACAGACTCTTTTGCTTGCTTGACTCTAGTTTTGAAAATGAGTTAAATGTAAAGTTTTTTTATAACATAGTATTTTCACTCTCTTTTTATAAACGTTACTCAATAGATGTAAAGAGTGCATATAGAACTATTGAGAGTTTAACTAATTATGAGACTAATGAGTATAGAGATTTTGAAAAATATTTTCTAAAAGTTTCAAAAAAACATAGTGAACTAAAAAATATTGATAAAATTTTAGATACAAAACTATACTACTTTGATAAACTTATATGCGATAGAGCAAATAATTTAAGTACAGTTTTGCAACATTTAAGCTATTGTGGAATTGAGTTGTTGTTATCTACCTCTCACTATGTAAGAAAAACTAACAAAGAGTTTTCAACTAAAATTGAGAGTAGTTACTTAGTAGATAAAAAGAGTGTTGAGTTTAAATTTAACGATAGTGATTTAAAATATATTTTAAACACTCACAGAGATAGCGTCGAAGAGAGTACAACTACTAAAGATTTAGAGCGTCTAATAGAGGTAAAAGATAAAATCAAACTATTTCAAAACTTAACACCTTATGACATAAAAAATGTAATTAAAAATTATACTTTTTTAACATATCAAAAAAATGAAGTTGTAATTCAACAAGGTCATAGAGATGATGCTGTTTTTTTTATTTTGACAGGTGAGTGTATTGTTAAAGTAGATGGAAGAGAAGTTGCTAAAATTGGAAAGAATCACACAGTGGGTGAGTTTGCTTTTTTAAGTAGTGAAAAACGAAGTGCAACTGTTATAACATTGGGTAATACTTTCATATTAAGAGTTGAATTAGCACTAGATAGGTATGAGTACTACCCAGAGTCCCTTGTAAAACTATACAAGAACATAACACAAGAGTTAATATCTAAAATTAGTGTTATAAATAGACCAATGAGGGAGAAAATATGAAAATTTTAGGTGCACATGGAACAAAGTCAGCCTCAGCATCACTCACGTCAATTCAGATAAATGAGAGCTGTGTAGTAGATGCAGGTAGTCTCATAGCTCCATTAGGTAAAGAGCTTTTAAAAGTAAAAGACATCATTATAACACACTCACATATAGACCATATTGCAGACCTACCTCTTATGATAGATGCACTCTTTGACAAATTAACGCACTCACTACAAATTCATGCAACAAAAGAGACAATTGAAGCTCTACAAAAACACATTTTTAACAATATAATTTGGCCAGACTTTTCAAAAATAGAGTTAGTAAACTCTCAAGATAAAGCAATACTCTTTAATGAGTTGCAATACGAGAAGAGTTACAACATTAGTGGTGTAGATTTTTACATATTTAAAAACAATCATCTATCAGGGAGTATCGGTTTTATTATCAACAATGAGACACTTTTTACATCAGACACCTCTACATGTAGTAGAGTTTGGGAACTTATTAATGAAAATGTCAATATCTCTAAGCTAATTATTGAGACATCATTTCCAAATAGATTAGAGAGTCTAGCTAGAGCTAGCAGACATCTATGCCCATCAATGCTAGAGAGTGAATTGAGTAAATTAAAACGTCATGATATAGAGATTTATATTAACCATATTAAAGAAGCGTACCAAAAAGAGATAGTTGCAGAGTTAAACCTGCTTAAATATGAGTTTATAATTTTAGATGATGGCGATTATGTAGGAGAAATGAGTAGTGTTAAGTGTAAACCACACCATATTGACAATCCAATATCTGCACTAAAAGCTGAACTTAGAGTTATTAAAAATAGTATTCCTCAATCAAAAATTAAAGAGAAGTTAGAGTGTATTTGTAACAATATTGTAGATGAGTTGGAGTTCACATATGATAGACAAAAAAATCATATTAACCAACTAAATATTATAGGATCATCACTCTCTACTGAAAATTCAATCGAAAAGCTTCTTCAAATGATTATTAATAAATCTCGCACCTTTACAAATGCAGATGCAGGAACGCTCTACATGTTAAGTGAAGATGAGAGGAGTTTAGAGTTTAAAATTGTAGAGAATGATACTTTAAATATTAAATTAGGTAGTAATGGAGAGAAAATAGATTGGCCAAATGTAGAACTCTTTTTAGAAAATAAAGAAGAGAATAAACAGATGGTTGCAGCTCTATCTGCTATAGAGTCAAAAGTTATAAATATTGAAGATGTTTATGACGCGGATGGTTTCAACTTTGAGGGTACAAAAAAGTTTGACAATTCTACAGGGTATCGCTCAAAATCTATGCTTGTAATTCCTATGATTAATAACAATTTAGATGTAATTGGGGTACTTCAGCTCATTAATGCACAAGATAAGTATGGTAAATCAATCAAATTTAGCAAAGATGATGAGCAAAACATCGTAGCTTTAACCTCTCTTGCAGCAGTTGCAATTACTAATGTAAAAATGATTAATGATTTGAAAGAGCTACTAGAATCATTTATTAAAAGCATCGCTTACGCAGTTGATCAAAAGTCGCCATACACAGGTGGACATGTTCAAAAAGTTGTTAAAATTGCACTTATGATTACAGAGGCACTAAACGAAGAAAAAAGTGGAAAATATGAGAGCGTTTACTACAATGAGGAAGAGGTAAATGAGATTAGAATTTCTGCACTTATGCATGATGTAGGAAAAATTACTACACCACAACATGTAATGGACAAAGCAACAAAACTAGAGACGCTATATGATAGAATAAATGTTATTCGCTCAAGATTTGAAATTTTAAAAAGAGATTTGACTATAGATATGATGAGTAAAAAAGTAGAACTCATAAACAGTGGTTCAGATACAAAGAGCATAGAGAGGTTAAAAAAAGAGTTAGAAGAGAAGATATATGAGATAGATGATGAGGTACACTTTTTAGTAATGGCTAATGTTGGTGGAGAGTTTATGAGAGATGAGGATTTAGAAAATATTAAAAAAATTGGCAGTAGAAAAATAAGAGTTAACAACATAGAGCAAAATATCTTAACAGAAGATGAGGTTAAAAACTTGTCCATAAGAAAAGGAACACTTACTGCAAAAGAGTTAGATGTTATGAGAGACCATGTAAAAGTTAGTAATGAGATGCTAGAAGCACTACCATTTCCTAAAAATTTAAGAAGAGTTCCTGAAATTGCTGGAGGACACCATGAAAAACTAAATGGCAAGGGTTATCCAAAAGGTTTAAGTGCAGATGAGCTGACTCTTGAGTCAAGAATATTAGCACTTTCAGATATTTTTGAAGCACTCTCAGCGTCAGATAGACCATACAAAGATGGTAAGAAGTTGAGCGAAGTGATGAAAATTATAGGTTTTATGGTAAAAGATGAAGAGTTGGATTCAGACTTAGTTCAGTTCTTTTATGATAGAAATTTACATATAGAGTATGCAAAAAACTTTTTAACACCTGAACAACTTGACGTATAATTTAAATTAATGTTACAATCTTATACTAAATAAAGGAAAAATTATGAAAAAAATTGTACTTCTTTTACTGTTTTTAACAGTGACGCTCTTTGGCTCCATTGGAAAAGTTACGGGAATGATGGGTGATGCCAACATTGAACGTAATTCAAAAAAGCTTAAAATTGTTGATGGAATTGGGGTTGAAAAGAACGATATCCTAAATACATCTAAAAATGCAAAAGTTCAAATTACTTTTAACGATAACAGTATTGTAGCAATTGGTAAAAACTCTACACTACATGTAGAAGATTACTTGTTTGATACAAAAACTCCTACTAACTCTAAAACAAGCTTTAAATTTTCAAAAGGAACATTTAAAACTATTACTGGAAAAATTGGTAAGTTTGCCCCAAAGAGGTTCAAATTAGCAACTAAGAATGCAACAATAGGTATTCGTGGTAGTATTGGTGTTGGTTCTCAAACATTTTTTGCATGTACGCAAGGTGGTTACAATGTAAGCGCTCAAGGAGTCACAAGAGGAGTTAATGCGGGAATGGGAGTTGAGACTCTACCTGGAAAACCACCATCAGTCCCAAAACCATTTACACCATCGCAAATTGATGCATTGACAAATGGAACAAATATGACCACTACACCGCAACAAGACGCGGCATCTGCTGGAGATAGTAGTAGTAAAAAATCTGAAGAAAAAACAGAGGAAAAATCTGAAGAAAAAACAGAGGAAAAATCTGAAGAAAAAACAGAGGAAAAATATTAAGAAAAAACAGAGGAAAAATCTGAAGAAAAATCAACTGAAAAAACAGCTGAAAAAAGTGAAGAAAAATCAACTGAAAAAAGTGAAGAAAAAACAGCTGGAACTACAGAAGAGAAATCAGCTGAAAAAACAGAAGAGACAACAGCTGGAGCGACAGAAGAGACAACAGCTGGAATGACAGAAGAGACACCAACTATAACAAAAGATAGCGAAAGTTCAAGTAGTGATGGTGATGGAGCAGTAGTAGCTTCATCAGCAACGGCTGTAACTTCAACAGCTGTTGATGCAGCAGACGAGGGAACTGAGAGTTTAGGAACAACTACTCTTGATAGCACCGCATCATTAGCTGATGCAGAAGTTCCAGCAACAGTTGCACTAACTGTTACTCAAGTTGAGGGTGTTGATATGTTGGTAACAACAATAGTAAATACAGCTGCGACAGATGCAATAGAGAGTGAGATTTTAGAAGAGGAGGCTACGCCAACACCAGAGCCTACACCAACTCCAGAACCAGAGCCGACTCCAACGCCAACTCCAACGCCAACTCCAACACCACCTACGCCTTATAGTGCGACTTTAACAGGTAAAAGTTTATTTGGTGTTGAAGATAATATAAATAGTAGTGGAACATTGTCGCAAACTAATCCTGGAGAGCTTAAGTTTGAAGATACTTTCTTAAAAATAGAGGGAACTACGTTATCTGTATGTAATAGTGATTATACGGCTTGTGTACCTAAAAAAACTATCTCTTTTGACACACCAGCAGTTGGTGCTTACACAGGTTACAGCCAAATAATGACAGATAGTTCTGCTCAAACTTATACATATGGAACAAATTCATATCCATATACCGTTAATGCACATGTAACAGCAGATAATACAGCAGAGTTTATGGTAGTGAAATCTTTTGATAATATTGCAAGTAATGATTCAGGTAAGATAGACTTTTACTCTTTAGATTATGCTGGAACAGCGCCAGTTATGGCAAACCTAGAAGCGAATAAAATAGTTACATATGATTTGTTTGAAGAGCTATATGCGCAGAAACCTTATACGGATACTGGAACCTCTTTTGAATTTAAATTTGTAACTGATAAAGAAAAAAATATTGTTTTAAATACAAATACTATGAGTATAACACCTACACTTCCTATTGAAAAAGCATCGTCAATAGGTGCTAGTATATTTAATGCAAACTATATAAATAGTGATGGCTCTTTAGTTGGTGTAAAGAGATATATAGAAACGGATATAAATAAAGATTTTGGTTATTACTTTAAAGATACAGTAGCTGGTTCACTATATGGAACAAACCTTCAAGGTTTAGGGTTTAATAGCGAACTAGAAGAACTTGTGAGTTACAATGAAATTGAAACTGTAACCGCATTTAAAAGCACATCCACTGCACCATCAGCTACAACTGGTAATATTGCCATGAGTGGTTATGTTGTTAATGCTTGGGGTGGTGAGACATCTACAAATAGCATAAATGTCAATAGAGATACAGGAGCACTTAGTTCATCTATTGCAGATAGCACGCCATTTACAGGTATTACTTTTGCAGGAACTCCATCTGCTCAAACATCATACTACATAGATGATGATAACTTTGGTGTTATGATGACAGCAGGTAGTTTTGGTGAAAGTGGTGGTGTTCCTTACATTGCAAAAACTGGTTGGATGATAGCAGTTGATGACGAACCATTTACAGATGTTGAAGTTGATGATGAGAGTTCATGGGGATACTGGGTAGGCTCTTTTTCTGATATTGATGAAGCTAATTTAGCACAAATTGGCTACCAATCAACTTGGGTAGCTGGTGTACAAACTGATGTTGCAGTAGTTGAAGCTATAATAAATGACACAGCTACGCATACAATCTCTTTTAATGGTAATGTGTTGGGTTCAGATGCATCAGGAAATATGATTTTGATGGATTCTAGTAATAATTTTAATGCTAATTTT
>JAYEGD010000188.1:0-2623 GCA_034658915.1 Campylobacterota bacterium
AATGCTCTACTAGGTGTAGAGTACTCAAAAGGAGTTAGATATGTGCAAAGTGATGAGAGTGGGAATATGGATTTAATAATACTGCTTTTAAGGTACGATTTTTAAAATATTAAGTGAGATGTGGTAAAATTAGGTATGAATATAAATCAAAAAGCTGAAGAGATTGTAACTGCTGTAATTGGTGATATGTATGCACTAGACTTCAAACAAGAGCAGTTTGATGAAATTTTTAACGAACTAGACTCTGCTTTTCCAAAGTATCAACCCTACTACAAACGTGGTGTAATTAGACAAATTATCACTAAAATATTTTTTATGACTTTTCAAGATGTTGAAGTTGATGTTATTGAGGATAGACTTCACCTAAAAAAGAGCTTTTTAGAGCCAAAAAAAGGTGAAATATTCGATAGAGTCATCCATGAATTAAACTTAAATTTAATGGATATTTCTGAAAATATAGAGCAGTATAAACCTCTTCCATACCTCATTGTTATACCATCTAATATGAGAGAAAAAATATTTAAACTTCTTGAACCTTATGAGAAGAGAAAAGAGCCTTTAAGATACTACATTAGAACACAAATTTCTCGTGTTTTGGAAATTAAACGTAATGATATTGTTCTATTTTTAAGAAAACGTATCTACATTCGCAACTTCTCTACTCCTAGAGAGTTACCAGATGGTGTAGATAGACGCTTTAATGGTGCAACAATTCATGAAATGCAAGAGCTTTATGAGTTGTACTTTCCAGATGGTGCATGGGAGTATATTGAAGAGTATATGCAAGAAATTTTAGACAAAGAGTTTAATTTCTCACAAATATCGAACAGAGAGTTTACTTCAAAATTTATTCATGTTTTTAAAGCTCTTATTGAATCAATAGTCTATGATTTACAAGATGAAACTGATGTTGAAGTAGATGAGTTGCAAATAGATAGTCTAGCAAACTATATTTTAAGAAGATTTTTTAGTGATATTTTACTCTCTTGTACAGCAAGCCTACTAGAGTATGTTGAAAAACGAGATAAAAATGCAGAAAAGTTCATTAAACACTTTACAGATGAAGTAATAATTGATGACAAAAATATGAAAGTTCAAAAATATGCACTTATTGATAGCGACAATAACAGCTGGAACTACAACGCAATAGTATCAACATTAATGCAGTGGAAACAAGCAAAAGCTAGAGTTGAAAAACAAAAAAGTAAAATTGAAAATATAGAGCGTAATATATTTGAAATATCATCAGATATCTCTAAAATTGACATGAATATAGCTAAAGCAAAAGAGAGGTTTACAAAAGTTAGAAGTGAAGCAATTGCTAGTGAAGCTGGGTTAAGACGACTAGAGAGTGACATTAAAAAAGAGAGTTCATCAAAAGTCATTCAAGAGTTAAACTTAAAATTAATATCTCTAAAATCTATGCATCTAAAAAATTTGGATGCACAAAAAGCTGCTGAATATAAGAGAACGGCTCTAATAAACAAAGAAGAGAATAAAGAGATAGAGCTACACAGTTGGGAAAAAAACCTTAAGTCTGCTAAAGAGGTAATGAAAGAGGTTCACCACCTAAATGAAAAAGTGACAAAAACCTACTTTTTAATTGCTCATAGCATTATTAAAGTTATTTTAAGATAAAGACTATTTTTAAATAAATTTACTCTCTTCACTTGAACTATTTAACATTAACATTCTGCAACTTTTTTCTAAAATAGCTAATTTTTTTGCCATTACATGTATATCTCTATCGTAAATATAGACACCATACCCTCGTATTATCATAATATTTGTTTTATGTGTTAAGAAGTAGTGAGGTATCTCACTAGATGCTCTATCGTACCAATCATCAAACTGTTTTATATCATAAATTGGTATTGTTCCAATAAACTTATCTCCAAAATAGTCTTGTGGTATTACTACTGTATGATTAATAGAGTATGCGGTAGTAAATTGTGGCATAGTAAATGTAATAAATTTTGCATCACTAAAATTTTTGTATATTCCTAAGTGAATATTAG
The DNA here is from genome assembly GCA_034658915.1 of Campylobacterota bacterium. Lineage (GTDB taxonomy): Bacteria > Campylobacterota > Campylobacteria > Campylobacterales > Sulfurimonadaceae > JAYEGD01. The sequence goes on from JAYEGD010000188.1 coordinate 2,019, forward strand.
AGTCAATACTTGCGTCGTTCCATCTATAATCACGCTTATAGTTTAACTCAATTAATGTTTTAGAGTTTAAGTTGTCAAAAACTGCATCTTTTGAGTTTATAATAAATCTACTACTATCTGTTTTAGAGGAGATTGAGCCATGATATATCCCAAAGAAATCTTTTCTAAACATAGAGAGTGCTAAAGATGAGAGTTGCTCTTTTAAAGCTACCTTATTCATCTACACTATCTTCACATTTATCAAAATCTATCTCAAAATAGAAGTTACTTCCTCTGTTTAGTTCACTCTTTACACTTAAGTCTCCACCCATTAACTTTACAATAGATTTAGAGATACTAAGTCCTAAACCAGTTCCACCATACTTTCTTGTAATTGTGTTGTCTGCTTGTGTAAAATCTTCAAAAATTGATGAGAGTCTATCTTTTGCAATTCCTATTCCACTATCTTCAATACTTATAAACAGTTTATTGCTTTTAGCTTTCTTTATTGTAACCTCAATTGTACCACCATTGGGTGTAAATTTAATTGCATTACCAATTAAATTAGCTAAAACCTGATTTACTCTATGAATGTCAAAAACAGAACACTCTGCTAAACTATTATC
>JAYEGD010000189.1:0-2622 GCA_034658915.1 Campylobacterota bacterium
GCTCTGAAATTGTATTAACTGCACCATTTGTCTTTAAAAAATCAATCGTAGCACCTACTGCAACTGCTTTATCTGTCAAATCAAGACCCGATAAAATCTCATCTGGAAGTACAAACGCAGAGCCACCTAATCCAAGTGCTGTTGTAGCAATAATATTACCTTGATCAGATCCAGCAGCAGCACCCCATTTTATTCCCATTTTATCAGCATCATTTTCACTAATTTCATAAATGTTTGCTTTTAAAAACACTTGACGTTTTTCAATGTCCAGCTCTTCAATTATATCTTTTAAAATATCTATTTGTGTGTAACTACCTGCCAAAATAATTGCATTTAACTCCTCATTAAAAGAGACGTTTGTCTTAATAGGAGAGTTAATGTCAATTGTTGATAAAAGCTTAGTAACCATTGTACTAACCTCTTTAGCTTGTCCATTTTTTAAAAATATAATTTTTGTTGTCACACTATGTAGATTTTTTTGAGTGTCAAAATCGTGTACAATTGATGTTGCTTTAGCCATATCCTCTTTGTTTGCAAAAACTGCAATAGAGTTTGCATAGTTGTTTGGAACAAATGTAACTGGATGCTTGTAAAGAGATTTTGAATTTTTTAACATTGGCTCTAACTGTTTATATGCACTTTGCGCAGAGTAGTTTTTAAGCTCAATTACCTCTACATTACGCTTAACTCTAGTGTCAAGTGCATTTAAAACTTTACTTACATTATCTATTTGATCTGGATAGTCATCAATAATTAGAAGTGAATTGGCATCATCATGAGTAACTGTTGCATATTGACTAAGAAGGTGTCTGATTTTTCCAGCAGCAACGCTCGGCTTTAAGTATTTAAGCTTTTTTATCTTAATTGTCATACCAATATCAGTCTTATTGTTTAAAACTGCTTGAGACTTTGCTTGAGCAACTCTACTAATTTCATAATAACCTGCATTGTTTTCAAGTAGTGTGTAGCCTTTGATACGCAGTATATTATCTAAAAATGATAATAGGTCTTTACTTTTAATAGGTTGATTAGAGATAAAATTTACATTTCCACTAATGTTGTCATTTAGTAATATGTTTGCTTTACTACTTTTTGCAACAAATTTAATTACATCACTTAGTGGTGTGTTTGTAAATGCTAGTGTTATCTCACCATCATTTAACTCTTTTTTATCAACACTGTTAGCTTGTAGGCTAACAGCCAATACAGCACTTAACAATATTTTACTAATATATTTCATACCCAATTTCCTTCTCTTTGTTATTTCTTTTAATTGTAAGCTTTAGTTTTTGGAGTGATGCTAAATTGTTAAAATATTTAAACGCAACACTAGGATTTGTAATTTGTTCGCCATTTATTTTTGTTATTGTGTCATTTCTTCTTAGACCAATTTTGCTAAACGCACTTCCAGGTTTTAGACGTTTAATTTGAAATGAGTGCAGACCAGTATTTCCATTTTTCATGGAGATGATTGAGATTGATGAGAATATTTTATTTAAATTACTAAACTCTTTTACAAGCGTTGCGGGAAGGTAGTATGTACCGTCTTTAAATTTAATTTTTTCAAACATAACATTTTGCTGTTCAACTTTAGCTAAAAGCTCTTTTTGTTTTGCAGCACTCATATTTTTTGTTGATTTTGCTAACGCTTCTTTAGCCTCATCAGCGTCCATATATAGCCAGTAAGTTGTTCCATTTTTCATAAACTTACCTCTGTTTACAAACAGATCAACAAACTTATAACCTTTGTGAGAATCACCAATATCAAGTAAAAATGCTTTTCTTTTATCTTCAATCATAACAAAACGCATATCTTTTGTTAAGTAGTAAGCTTTCATCTTAAAAGCTGTTAAGACTAGGTTGTCAGGTTTCTCTACTTTTTTTACAACTTTTTTCACTACAACAACTTTTTTAACAACTCCTAGCTTTTTAGCTACATCAAATTTTTGTGATGAGTTTTGAACCTCTAAATTCTCAAAATATAGAGGATTTTTTGGTAGATAAAACCCAATAGCGACTGAAGCAATCAAACCTATTGAGACTGCTACTAATAGAGACGCACTCTTTGGAGATATAGTTTTAAATTTTGAGAGTAAAAACATAGTTACCTCCACTTTTTTTCATACTTTTTGTAAGCATACTTCCTTGAGACATAAATGCTTTACTAGGTTTTAAAGTTACGCTAGCACTTAAACTGTCTATATTAAAAGCACCACTGAATGTACCAAATGTCCCAGTTGCATTTAAGAAGTTTGTTGAAGCTTTAAGCTCAAATATATCTGCTTTGCTGGTTAGAGCTTTTTTTGCTAACCCATTAAAAGTTGTATTTTGAACAACTACATCAATGAATGTGATATCTAAACTTTTTGAAGTTGAGACTTTACTTCCCATGTAAAAGACCTCTATATCTTCTACATGTACACTAAATAGTCCACTGCTTATATGTCTATATTTTAAACTTATATCTTGTTTTTGAAGCTCTTGTTCTGCAAGAAAAAAGAGTTGATCTTTTGGAGCAAAAGTTACTATTGTGACAATTGTAACTAGTAGTAATACGACTACATGTATTATATTTTTTAAAAACTTAATCATTAACTATCTACCTCAAAATTAAACTCTGCA
>JAYEGD010000190.1:0-11184 GCA_034658915.1 Campylobacterota bacterium
TATTTTCTTGCAAAACTCTAAAACAGCATCATAGTTCTTAAACTCTTCAGTCTCTAAAAGTTCAATCGTAATTAGATTGTTATATTCAAACTTCTCAAATCTATTAAATAGCATCTCTAGTGTGTTGCTATTTTCAATATCTTCCATTGAGAGGTTAACAGAACAAGGTATCTTATATTTCTCTATTGTTTGAAGTGTGTTGTTAAAAACTACTTTAGTAAGTTTTGCATAGACCCTATTTCTCTTTGCAACTTCAATAAATCTAAATGGTGGTAAGACGTTTCCATTAGCCTCTTTGAGTCTAACAAGTGACTCATACTTAGTAGGTAGTGAGCTATCTTGAATTGGAACAATTGGTTGAAAATATGACAATATTCCATTATGCTCTAAACCATAAGTTAGTTTTTTCTGACACTCTAAGCTATCTTGATACTCTTTTTCATGGTCTTTATCTTCATTGAAAACTGCAAGTGCAATATTCCTCTTTTTAGCATCTTTTATAGCCATATCTGCGTATGCTAACATTTTACTCATTCCACTAAATGTAATACCTGCACTCATACTTAATTGAAAACTATCTTTATCTCCAACAAATATGTTGTTTCGATACTCTTCTAAAATATTTTTAATGGTCTCAATAAAGAGAATATTGAACTCATCTCTAGCTTTTTTTACTACAATTACAAACTCATCTCCACCAATATGGTAAAGAACTATATTTTCATTGTCTATATGAGTGAGTAAAAACTCTGCACTTAGTTGAATTGCAATATTTCCCTCTTCCTCACCATTTACATCATTAAATTGCTGAAACTTGTCAATATTTAAAATTGCCATTTGGGCAAAACTGCTTTGATGTAGATCTTCTAGTAGTTTATTCCTATTTGGAAGTCCACTTAAAAAATTGTGATAGACTTTAAAATGTAACTCTTCACTCTTTTTTCTTATCTCTGTCTCTAAGTCATCATTATATTTCAAAAGTTGTGATTGAAGTTTTTTTAGTTCATTTTCTGCTGTTTCTGAACGGATAAGCTCCTCTTCTACTCTTCCATAGAGTGACAAAAGTTTATAAAATGCCAATGCGATTAGAAATAAAGAGATACCAAAAGATAGAAGTATAGTTACTTTTGAGTTCTCATTTGTTGTTTTTAATTTTAATATTTCATCATCTAATACTCTATTTGCTAAATCAGATAGCTTTTTTATATCATCTGAGAACTTTTTAGTAATGAAGTTAAAGCCTATAATTGCATCTTCAAGATCCTCTTTATCTTGGGTGCTTAAAGCTTCAATTATTGATTTTTCAACAGATTTGTAGCCAATTATTCTTCGTTTTATTACAGCTATTACGTCATCTAATCCATTTATTTTTTGGCTTTTAGATGCAAAGAGTTCTAAATCTTCTACATATTTATCAAGTATATTAAATGAGTTGTGTAGATTTTGAATAGTATTATCATTTTTAAGTAAAATAGCTTGAAGTATTTCAGACTCATTCATCTCAACTTCACGCTCTAGTTTACTACTTAACTCTGTTAACCTTAACTGCTCTTGTTCTACATGTACAATCATTTCACTAGATTGATTAATGCTTTGAAAACTCAGAATTAATGGAACAAATAGTATTACTACACTTATTGCAATATTGATTGTGAGACGAGATTTGTACTTTATTCTACTAGAATTTTGCATTTAATGTTGCATACCCTATGCTTTGTTTCCCATCTTTACTTACTGGTTCTCCAAAATGCCAACCAGAACCTGTATAGTCTTCTTTTATGTATAAATAACCAATTTTTGTGTACATATATTTGTGAAATCTCCATATTAAGTATGACTCTGTTGCCCAACCACGAGTTGCTAACTTATTGTACATATCTTCAGCTCCTTGTGTTGCACTAAACCAATATTTACTACCATAATTGTACTCTGCGCCAAAACGTATATCTGATGTAATATCATATTTTGTACCAAGATAAACCCCATAACCATTACTGCTTACCATCTCACCTTTTGCATATGATGCTTCTGAGAAGCCTTGATTTCCACTAGCAGTTGTACCAGCTGGTTGATTGACAATTTGGTAATCATCAACATTCCCATTAGGATATGGATTTGAGATGGCAAAGTGAGTGAAGATAGTTAAATCATCTACTAAAAATTCATTAATATCGGCTCCAACTCCAAGTGTTAACATGTCGCCTAGTACATGCGAATCGTTTGAGCTAACATCTGGACCTAAATATGGATGTGCTTTAAAATCTTGTAAAAAGTTTGCACCAAACGATAGTAAGCCATCTCCAAGAAGTGTAAATTTAGTATCTACAAAAGCACCTAAAACATTAGCATTATCAATGTTTTCTCTATTACACTGATATGGATAGATATTTGCATTTAGCGTGTAAGCCTTTGCTGCAATAACTCTAGCGTATGTATCTTCACCAATTTTTCTTGTACCAATTAAACCATAAGTTGCTATATCAAAAACAAGTGCTGGAAACATTGAACGTCTGACATCTTCTTTTGCATACTGTGTTGGAGTTCCACCTGTTGTTGGCAAAATACCAAATGTTAATGTATTCTCTTTATTGTCACTTTTGTAATCAAAATATGCTCTATCAATATCCATGGCAGTTTGTGATTCTGCAGACTTAATATCACGAGACAAAATACATACACGTTCATTAGATTGTGAAGAGTGCTCTATTACCATTCTTCCAATAAAGTTAACATTATTGGTAAGTGCGGCGCTCATATTTAGTCTAAATCTAACAGATGCAGCTGGCTCAAAGTTTTTAGTGTAGTTGTCTCGTCTTAGTTGACCATTGTATTGACCACCGTAAATACGAGTGTTTTCTCCAGCTATATTACCTAATGAGTAATCAAATTTATCTAAACGTAGTTCCAACTCTGGAGAGAAGTTTACTCTATCTAAAATAGACTTCGTTTCAACACTCTCTAAAATAGGTTCAAAACTTGCGACATCGTCACTATTTTGTTTAATTTGTGTCTTTAGTGATTTAATTTCATTTTCTAGCATCTGTAATCTTTTTAGTAGTTCACTATTAGACTCATCTGCATGTAAAATTAGAAATGGAAGAAGTATAGCCAAGCTTTTTTTCATTATTATAATCCTGGAACCACGGGCTGCTCTGAATCAGCAGCATGAGAGATAAGATAGGTTTGTAATCTGTTTTTTTCTTGAGTGCTTAAATTATTGATATTAAGTTTTTTCATTCTGCGTTCACTAGAAAAGACTCTAACCCATTGAATAGAAGCTTTTGTTCCCGCATAAAGATTATATTTTTTAGCCAACTGAGATGCACTGCCACCAAAAAGAGGTGATAGCAAAATATATATGATAATTAAATATTTCACTCTCAACTCCTTTGTTAAGTAATACTAGTAATACTCAAGTAACCGTATCGTTATAATTTATGGGTATTTTAACAGACAATAACTTATATATTTTATTTTTTCTTGTTTAGTAGAGAGTAGAAAACTGTATGTTACATTTTGTTACTACAATGTTACATTTTATTGTTTAAGCACTAAATAAATAAAATAGAGTATAATTCGCATTCAAAAATTACCCATTGGAGGCTATTATGGCTTTAGATACGGCAAAAAAAGAAGAAATTGTTGCTAAATTTGGACGCGGTGAAAATGACACTGGTTCTTCAGAAGTACAAATTGCACTATTAACTGCAAGAATTGTTGAGTTAACTGCTCACTTAAAAATCTTTAAAAAAGATCACTCTTCACGTTTAGGACTACTTAAATTAGTTGGTCAACGTCGTCGTTTAATGAGATACTTAAAACGTACTAAAAGAGAGCGCTACAACATTTTAGTTGCTGAATTAGAAATTAGAGATAATATTTAATTTTACAATTATAAGTCAGAAGAGAACTCTCTTCTGACTTATCCTAACAACCTTTTAACTCTTCACAACACTCTTTCATAGCTTTAAATTATACGTAATATCAGTATAACTAGCGTTTTAATAACAATTTGTAACAAAACAGTAACTATTTCAAGTTTTATCAACAACTTTTCTATTTTCTTAATAAAAAACAAGGTATTCTACTCAAATATTAAATTCCACAAATGGAGGTTCAAGATGGCAGATAATCAACAAGGTTTAACTGTACTTGAAGATGGTGAAGTACTTTATGATGATTTATACTTACTATCAGAAACAGATGAAAAAGGAATTGTAACATACGCGAGTGACTCATTCTTGCGTGTTGCAAACATGAAAACAGAAGAACTTATTGGTCAACCACATAATGTAGTTCGTCATCCAGATATGCCCAGAGCAGCTTTTCAATCACTTTGGGATGATGTTGTAGATAAAGGTTTTTGGACAGGGTATGTTAAAAATGCAAGAAGAGGTGGGGGTTATTATTGGGTATATGCAACAGTTTTACGTGCAAAAGATAAATCTGGTGCAATAAAATATGTTTCAATTCGTGTTAAACCATCTCGTGAAGATATTAAAAAAGCTCAAGAGCTTTACGCAACATTAGACTAGGAGAATCAATATGGCTTTAGTTAAAAAAGGTGGTAGCTCATCTAATAGTATGGCAGTATCAGGCGGAACAGATAAAAGACGTCAAAGAACCGTAGCAAAACAGCAGCAAATCAGTGAAAGCATTGCAGGAGTAGCAAGTACAATCTTAGATAATGCTCAAGAGAGCGTGAGTGCTATTGAAGAGTTGAAATCGTCAATGGAACAAATTGCAACTGCTGCTGAAGAGAATTCAGGTGCAAGTGAACAAGCTTTGAAAAATGTAAAAGATATTAGCTCAAATATTACTCGCATGAACTCTACTATTGAAGCAGCAATATCTTCAACTCTTACAACTGGCGATAACATTACAGGCGCAGTTGATAAAATAAACAACTCTGTTAAAAAAATGGCAAAAGCTGTTGAAGTTGCACGTACATCATCAACAAAATCTGAAGAGCTAAAAGAGAGTTCAGAAAATATTGGGGAAGCAGTAGGATTTATTGCAAAAATTGCAGATCAGACTAACTTATTGGCACTAAATGCAGCAATTGAAGCGAGTCGCGCAAAAGAGCATGGAAAAGGTTTTGCAGTTGTTGCAGATGAGACAAGAGCATTAGCTGGAGAGAGTGAAAAAAATGCTGAGTTTATCTCTGAGCTTGTAAATAAAATTCAAGGCAGTATTGATAACATTACTAAAAGCATTAGTGGTACTACTGAAATAATTAGTAAAAATGGTGACAGTGGTAAAGAGCTTAGTAACAAAATGGAAGAGCTTACAAAAATAGCTGTATATTCTGTTGAAGCTGCTAGAAGCATAGACACTTATACTAAAGATTTAGATAGATATATAGAGCGTATAAATGATGGTTCACAAGATATTGCTGAACAGTCTCAACAAATTGCACTTCAAGTAGAAAAAACGCTTAATGGAATTGATGTTCAATCATCTGCTCTTGTTCAAACAGAAGATGACATAAAAGAGCTATCAAACCTTTCAGAAGAGCTGAAATACTCAACAGATAGTATAAAATCAGCAGAAGAGATAGCAACATCAGCAGATAATATCGGTGGTTCTATGGATGAGATTCAAGATGCATTAGAGGATGTTACAAGTGCTCTTAATCAAATTGAATCATCATCATCTTCTACAAATAAAAGTGCCTTAACAAATAAAGATATGATAGAACGTGGAATGGTAGCTGCAAAAGATATCGATAAGCTTGTAGATATTGCAAGAAGAAATTTTGATCTATTGAAAGTCTCTTTTACTCATGTAAAGGGCGAGATTTCTATGATTAAGTCTGGATTTGTTGAGTCAATTAAAGAGGGCAATAGTGCAAGTGCTGAAATAAATACAATAGTTAAAGAGACAAAAAATGTTGATAAAACTGTTGGAAATATCTCTAACTCTATTATTCAGCTAAATATGCTTGCAATAAGTGGCTCTATTGAAGCAGCGCGTGCAGGTGATTTTGGAAAAGGTTTTGCTGTTGTTAGTTCTGACATTCGTAATCTTGCAAAAGATTCAGAAGCAAATACTGAAAAAATCAACGATACAATTGAGTCAATGAATGCAGAGATAGACACAGTAAGAGGTGATTGGCTTAAACTTTTAAGTGAGCAAGATGACGAGATGAGTAATATTGATACTCTAATAACAGATATTGATAGAATTACACATATGCTCGTTGATTTACTAGATAGATATGTAGGTTTAAAAGCTAATAATACTCAAAATGTTGATGGGCTTAATCAAGGTTTAATTGGAATTAGTGAAATACAAAAAGCAGTTGAATTATCATCAAGAAATGCTATGGAGTCACGAAAAGCTAGCGAATTAATTATTGATACAATAGCGCATATAAGTGAAAATGTTGAAGAGTTGGCTGTAATGGCTGATGAGCTACAACAGAGTTAAAATAGAGTATGGTTATGCAATATTAGTCTATTGTGTAGTGATAAAGAATAAGGTAGCTATATGTTAATTGAAGAGATATTAGTAATAAAACAAGAGAGTATTTATTATGGTATTGAGACTACATGTATTGAGCAGATACTTCGTGTTCCAACTATTACACCACTTGTCTTAAGTCCAAGTGATGTTCGTGGTTTGTGTGCTGTATCTGGTAGTATTGCAACAGTAATAGATTTAAATATACGCTTAGGTTTTTCTAAATGTGATTTAGAAAACGATAAAGCACGTCTTTTAAGTTTAACTACTGAGTGTAATAAATCAGTCTTATTAGTTGATGAAGTAATTAACTCTATTGAAGTTGATCAAGATAGATTAGAGGTCATAGATGAAGATGATGATTATGTTTGTGCAATATACAATACAGATGATAGCATCATACAAATTCTTTCATTAGACTCATTATTAAACAATATCAAGCCTAATGCAACAAATCCTCAAGATATCAAAAATGGAACAAGAAGAAACAGTATTGTTACTGAAGATAGTGTAGATAGCGACAGATATCTGATATTCTCAATGAAAGATGAAAAATTTTCTGTACATATTGACAACCTAAGAGAGATTGTAAGAGTTCCAGATGAGTTTAATGATATATCTTCATCAGCTCCAGAAGTTGAGGGAATTTTCTCTTTAAGAGGAGAGCTGTTAGTTGTTATTGATTTGCGTAAATACTACAACTATAAAGTGAAATCATCTGATAAAAATAGAGTATTAGTTGTAAATATGGGAAGTGAAAAAATAGGTCTTATTGTTGATGATATTCTTGCAATATCAGATTTTGAAAAACGTGAAATAGACAATATGCCAGCAAATTTTGAAGATCAAAAAATATCAGGAATTATTCATAGCAATGATGAATTAATCTCTATAATTGGCGAAGATATTATCTCTAAATTAATTACTGCACATAATAGTTTTGAAAATAGCTCAAAAGAGATTGACAAGAGTGAAACAATTAAAACAATTTTAGAGGTTGTTATTTTTAAACTGTTTGATGAAGAGTATGCTATGGATATAGAGTGTGTTAGAGAGATTATTGATTTAGTTGATATTACAAAAATAAGTGATGCACCAAAACTAGTTGATGGTGTTATCAATATTCGCGGTCAAGTTGTCCCTGTTGGCTCACTCTATGAGAGACTAAAATTAGAAAAATCAACAAACAGAGACTCTAAAATAATTATTACAAATATTAGCGGTAGCTTAAATGGATTTTGTGTAGATAGCATTAGTGACATTATTGATATTAAAGATAATGAAATTTCAAAAAACTCTAATAGAGATGAGCTTTTTAGTAATGTTCTACATTTAGAAAATGGAAAAAGACTTGTACTGTTAATTGATCAAAATAAAATATTTCAAAAGGACACTAATGGCTAAAAGAGTACTAATTGTAGATGATTCTGCTCTTGTAAGAAAACAGATAGGGCAGCTAGTTGAGACGCTAGATTTTGAAGTTGAATTTGCTAAAAATGGTCAAGAGGGCGTAGATAAAGCAGTTGAAGAGAACTTTGATGTAATTACTATGGATATTAATATGCCTGTTCTTGATGGTTTATCTGCTGTAAAGCTTATAATGGAGAAAAATCCTACACCAATTTTAATGGTTAGCTCACTAACTAGTGATAATGCTACAACTACTATGGAAGCATTAGATTTAGGAGCGATTGACTACATAACAAAGCCTGGAACAATGAATGTTGGAAAACGTGAAAACAGTGAAGATATTTTAGAAAAAGTTAGTGAACTAAGTCGTATTCCAAAGCGTAAAATGAAGCGTATGCGACCTGTGAGACTTCCAGTTAGGCAAAGAGCTCCAAGACGCGAGAGAACAACCAGAGAACTAACACAAAAGAGTGAGTCAAGAGCTGAAAGAGCGCCTAGAGAAAGAAGACGAGAGACAGAGCCAAAAGATACTCTACATGTAGGTTCAAGCCAAGATATAACTAAAATTGTTCTTGTTGGAGTTTCAACAGGAGGTCCAGGGTTGGTTGAGTGTATTTGTGCATCACTTCCAGAGGATTATCCGCACCCTGTATGTTTTGTTCAACATATGCCAGAGCAGTTCACTGAAGCATTTGCCGAGCGTTTAGACAGAGTCTCTGCACTTGAAGTTCATCACTCTAAAACTAATATGGAAGTTCTTCCAGGGAACGTGTATGTAGCTAGAGGTGGAGTTCATATGCACTTTACAAAAAAAGTCTCTGGAAAAATTGTAATTAGAGATGAGAAAGATGATAACAACCAATTTTTTAAACCAAGTGTTGATGAAATGTTCGATAGTGCACTGAAAATTTTTGAGGGTAAACAGATATTAGGAGTTATTCTCACAGGTATTGGTGATGATGGAGCTGCTGGGTTACTTAAAATTAGAGAAGCTGGTGGATACACATTAGGTGAGAGTGAAGATAGTTGTACAGTTTATGGTATGCCAAAAGTTGCATTTGATATAGGTGCAGTAATGGAGCAGTTGCCATTTGCACAAATAGCTAAAAAAATATCAACATTTAGGTAGGAAATTATGGCATTAATTAAATCACATAAATCAGCTGAAGTAGATGAGCTTCCAGAGTTTGAAACATTAGAAGATGCAGAATCATACTATGAAAACCAAGTGGAAATTGATAAAATAGGTTATGCAATAGATGAGATGTCAAAGTTTGAAAATGGACCAAAAAAACTAGTATCTAAGCTATTGGATGAGAACATCTCTCATGAAACTTCATCAAGAATTGCTTCTTGTTTAGCACAGTTAAAAGAGGAGAATGCTCCAGTTGAAGAGGTGATGGAGCTTCTGAAATTAAGAGATGCATTTATTAGAAACTTAGGTATCTCAATACTACGTGATTATAGTGAGTCAATTAAGTACTATATTGTTAAATTTTTAATTGGTAATGATAGAGATTTAAGAATTTTTTCAATTAATGTTTTAGGCGATGTAAATTTTGCACAATCACGTGATATGTTGGTTGAACTATTGCAAAATGAGAAAGATATTAACGTTGCTATGACCGCAGTAGATTACATGGGTGAAATTGGTGAGCTAGAAGATATAGAACTTTTAGAGTCGATTAAATTACGTTTTAACAATGATGCATATGTTACATTTGGCGTAGATAATGCGATTAAACTAATAAAAGGATAGATATATGGCACAACTTTCAAACTCTGATTTTGGGAAAATAAGTGAATTTATCTATCGTAAATCTGGTATTTATTTAGAAGAGGATAAACATTTTCAAAAATTATCTAAATTTATAGAGACTCGTTCGCAACAATTAGATATTGAATCGTTTAGAAAATATTTTTATACACTACGCTTTGATGATAAAGATGGGACTGAATTTCAAGAGCTCATGAATGCTATGACTGTTAATGAGACATACTTCTATAGAGAGATAAATCAATTTGAAGTTTTAGTTAATAATGTTTTGCCAGAGTTAGATAGATTAAAACCAGCAGATGAGCCTTTGCGTATATTATCTGCTCCATGCTCTACTGGTGAAGAGCCTTACTCTATTGTGCTGCATCTTCTTGAAGAAGAGGAGTTAATAGAAAAAAGGGATGTTGAGATAGTTGGGATTGATATAGACTCAACAGTAATTAAAAAAGCTCAAAAGGCTAGTTACACAGATAGAAGTGTCCACGCAATTCCCCCTAAAGTTGTAAAAAAATGGTTTAATAAAAAATCATACTCTTATGATTTGATTGAGGATTTACATGGTACAGTTGATTTTCATGTAGTAAATATTTTTGATCATGCACAAGTTAGATCACTTGGTAAGTTTGATGTTATCTTTTCAAGAAATATGCTTATTTACTTTGATGATGCAAGTCGTAAAGAGGTTGCCATGACATTCTATGATATGCTCAACCCTAATGGTTATGTTATGCTAGGACATGCAGAGTATATGAATAGAATTGTATCTGTCTTTAAAGCTAAAAAGTTTGGAGATACTTTAATATATCAAAAGTAGATATATTAAAGAAGAGATATGGTTACGCTAACTTCACTGAATCATCTGCTAGAACATATTAAAGTTGTTCAAGAAGATGTATTAAATATGAGTTCATCATCTTCGCAACTTGTTGAACAATTTTTAGAAGATAGTGGTGTGGAGTTAGATGATAATATTGTAAAAGCGATGCAGTTGCAAGATATTACTACGCAGCAACTAAATGGAGTTATAGAGACTTTAACAGCTATTAGTGAAAAACTAAGCAATAAAGATACAGTAGTGTTTGATGATATTATTGCTTCAGAGTTAATAGAAGCAAAAAACAAAAAAGATAGATTTTCAGGAAAATCAGTTTCTCAAGAGTTAGATCTTGATGAAATTGAGTTTTTTTAGGAGGAAAAGATGGCAATAGTAATGGTTGTAGATGATTCTAAAACAGTTAGAAGTTATCATGGTTCTTTATTAAAAGATGAAGGAGTTGAACTTTTGGAGGCTGAAAATGGAATGGAAGCTCTAGAAAAAAGTATTGATGTTGAAGTAGGGTTGTACCTAGTAGATGTTAATATGCCTGTAATGGATGGCTACACATTTGTAAGTGAATTAAGAAAACAGCCATCAAAAAAGGATGTTCCTGTAATTATGATTACAACTCAAGCTCAACAAGAGGACAAAATAGATGCATTTAAACATGGTGCAAATCTATTTGAGACAAAACCAATTAAACCTGATAGATTGA
>JAYEGD010000191.1:0-2614 GCA_034658915.1 Campylobacterota bacterium
ATTAATGGAGACTTTAAATGAAGCTTTTCTTAACAATTTTACTACTTACCTCATCACTTTTTGCGTCTAAAAATGATATTTTTAGACTATACGAGAATAAAAACTACCTGCAAGCTTGCAAAGAGGGTAAATCCTATTTAGCTAATAGCAGAAACGATGAATCATTCGTAAATCTGTACGCATTTTCATGTCTAAATGCAGACTGGATAGACTCACTAGCAGTTCCAATTACAATGCTAAAGTACTCAAAAGAGTCAAGAAATAATGCATCATATTTCTCAATTATTTTAATGCAAAAAAAGTTACTCTATTCAGCTTTAATTGATGATTATAAAATTGAGCAACTAAACCTACCAACAACAAAACACGTCTTATCAAAAGTGTTTGATTTATATGCTCAAACATCACAAAACTCACCTGATAAAACATACTATTTTACAGATAAAGATGACAAAAGAACTACTTACAAACTTTCTCTTTTAAAAGGTAGTCATATAAGAAAAATGGTTATCGAAGTCTATTATGATAAAATATTAAAAGATACTCACATATATTGGTAGGATTAAAGCGTGGATAAACTAACTAGAGACCTCTTGAATGATGGACATATAACAAGAGAGCAGATTGATATTGCATCAGAAGATAGTGATGAAGATAGTATTGTAGTAGAAAATTTAGTTGAAAATGGAAACATACATCAAAAATTTTTAAATGAGTATATTGCTGAAAAAATACATGATGGTATCTACAAAATAAACATTATAAAACCTTATGCTTTTTTGCAAGAGTCTGCCATCTTAGAGATTGTTGCTAAGAAGATGAAACTAAAATTTATCGATTTAGACTCAATAGATTTAGATTACAAACTAATAGATAAAATCCCAATCAATCAACTAGAGAGAAACAATGCGATTATCGTAGAGGAGTCAGACCTAAACATACAAGTAGCATTTGCAGATCCACTAAATGTTAATGCTCAAAATGCTATTCAAAGACTCTTTCCTAGAAAACCTATTCAAATTGCAGTTGCAACAAATAGACAAATTAATAACTACATCTTTAAAGTTGGGCTAAAAGATAGTGTTAAAGAGTTAGTTGGTGCAATTAAAGAGGAGCTAGACTCCATTGGAACAATTGAAGAGCAACAAGAAGCTTCATCTGTTTTAAAACTTATTGATGTAATTTTAAAATCTTGTATTAGAAGTAGAGGTAGTGACATACACCTAGAGCCAACAGAGAAAAACTGTGTAATTCGCGCTAGAATAGATGGAAAATTAACAGAGATGTTCATCTTGGACAAAGAGATTTACCCACCACTTACTTCAAGACTTAAGCTACTATCAAACCTAGATATCGCTGAAAAAAGAAAACCACAAGATGGAAGATTTTCTGCACTTATTGATGAAGATGAGTTTGACTTTCGTATCTCTACGCTTCCTATTTTGTATGGTGAATCAACAGTTATGAGGATTTTAGATAAGAAAAAAGCACTTGTTAAACTTGTTGAAGCTGGTATGGATAAGGTAAACTACACAAAACTAGCAACATCACTAAAATCTCCATTTGGAATTATATTAGTGACAGGTCCAACTGGTTCTGGTAAGACAACAACACTTTATGGTGCATTAAATGAAATTCGCTCAACTGAGGACAAAATAATTACAGTAGAAGACCCTGTTGAGTACAGAATGAACCTTATTCAACAAGTTCAAGTAAACCCTAAAGTCGGACTCTCATTTGCATCTGCTCTTCGCTCAATTCTACGTCAAGATCCTGATAAAATTATGATTGGTGAAATTCGTGACCATGAGACACTAGAGATTGCCATAAAAGCTGCACTAACAGGTCACTTAGTGCTTTCAACTCTACATACAAATGACTCACTAAGTGCAATTTCAAGAATGAGCGATATGGGGATAGAGTCATACTTAATTAGTGGAGCAGTTGTAGCTATTCAAGCTCAACGTCTTGTAAGAAAAACATGTGAAAACTGTAAAGAGTTAGATAATATTCCAAAATCTATCTTACATAAAATAGAGCATCTCATTCCACCAAACACTAAATTTTACAAAGGTGTCGGATGCAAGAGATGTAATGGAACAGGATATAGTGGAAGAGAGATGATTTGTGAAGTCTTAACAGTTTCAGACACTCTTTCTAAAATGATTGCTATGTCTGAGTCAAAAGATGCTCTTGAAAAACAAGCTCTTGAAGATGGTTTTATTCCGATGTTTAATAATGGAATAGACAAAGCTGTATCTGGAGTAACTTCTGTTGATGAAGTCTTTAGAATTATAAAATAGAGGTTAAAGTATTATGAAATACTACAAAATTACACTGTCTGAAAAAGGTAAAAAACGCGAAGAGGGCATCTACGCTAAAGATAAAAAAGATGCACAAAAAAAAGCTAAAAAAATTCCAAAAGTAGTTGTAATTAAAGTAGTAGAATCAACTCCTCCAATAGGTGAAGTACTCAAAAATAATATCTTAGGTTTAATTCAAACAGTAAGACAGAAAAAAATAAATCCTGACTCACTAATTGCAGCTATTAGACAACTAGCCGTTATGACTAATGCAGGTATTTCTATTCATGAAGCACTTATAGAGATTGCAA
>JAYEGD010000192.1:0-2612 GCA_034658915.1 Campylobacterota bacterium
ATATACTTCAAATAGCTCTATTCAAACACTTAAAATATTAGCTAACTTTGGTTACTACATTATTGTACTACTCTTTTTAGTTAGTGCAATTAAGAGAATTGGACTTGACTTGTCTTCACTCTCTATTATTGTTGGAGCATTGTCTGTTGGTATCGGTTTTGGTCTTAAAGAGCTAATTTCTAACTTTGTATCTGGAATTATTTTAATGTTAGAGCGAGCGATTAAAATAGGAGATTTCATAGAAATAAGTAGTGATATGCAAGGTGTTGTAACAGACATTAGAATGCGTGCAACAACAATTAAGACAATTGGAAATGTAGATGTAATTGTTCCAAACTCAAAAATTATTCAAAACTCTATGATTAACCACACAATGGAAGATACAAGAAGAAGATTAATAGTTCCATTTAGCGTAGGCTATGAGACTGCACATGAGAGAGTTGAAGAGTTAGTGTTAAATGCTCTAATGAGTTCTGAATTTAACTACATAAAAGATGAGGACAAAAAACCTATTGTTACAATAGTAAACCTAGCAAAAGATGGTGTAGAGTACAAACTTTTAGCATGGGTACATGAAGATAAAGTTGTAGCAAAGAGCAACTACTTCAAACTTATTTTAAAGACTTTAAGAGACTCTGGAGTTAATATTGCACACCAACAAGTTGATTTACATGTAGTTAAAGAAGAGATATGATAGGTTTAATATGTTCAAAGCATAAGTTTTTAAAGTTATCTACTGTTTTCATTTTATCAATAAATTTGTATGCAGAAGATATAAAGCAAATTAGTGAGAAAGTGCATCTATCGAACATTAATGCACTTCTAATTTTTACATCTCAAAAAGCAGTTGGTTCTGGGCATTATGTTTTTACCAATATTGATGTTGATGCAGACATATATGCACTTCCTTTTAGACACAATTTTAAATCCAATACAGATTTAAACTACTTTGTATCTGGAAGTTTTGGCTACAGTGATGTGAGAGCAGAAGATGGAGTAAGTTCAGAGTCTGATCCAAATATAATTTATGACAATCATATTAATACATATATTGGTGGTTTAGGTGGTGGTCTTAGGTATAAACTAGGTGAGAAGTTTCATATTTTAGGTGGTGTAGAGTTCATCTACTCTCGCTCTGGTGCGACTGTAAAAGAGAGAGGAAAAGATGAGATTGGAAGTGCAGTTGAGGATTTTTTTGACAATAACTACAATGAGAATATCAGTTACAAACTCTTTAGTGAAATAGAGTATAGACCAGTTGTAGAGGGCTTTCACCCTTATGCTACACTCTCATTTAAGTATTATGAGACAAAGTCTGGCTTCTCATTTGACGAACTCTCTACATTTAACTCACAATCTAGTGTAATAACATTTGAATTAGGTGTAGAGACTCCATCTATTTTTTATTACAATGAGAACTATATGACACTAGAGGGCTACTTAAATGGTAACTACTTAAAAGGCGAGGTTACAACTGCAACAACAATTAAAGCCTACATGACAACAGGTGCAATTGCATACTGGTACACACCATCAAAACCACTATATGCAAGACGTTTTTTTGTAGAAGTAAACTCCATTAATGCAAGTGGATTGTATGGATTTAATGTAGGTGTTGGTTTAAGCATTGGATTTTAAGTTATTGCAACAATCTCAAAACATTTTATTGAATAGCATTGGCTTGACTCATATTATAAAAGTATGCTAAAAATAAGCAACTAAAATAAAACTATGGTACAATTAATGAATTAGAAAGGGATGTTAGAGATGATTCATAAGGATTTAATTTATGCTAAATAAAAATGACATAGTTTCAAAGTTAAAAGAGCTAAAACCAAAGTATGAACAAGAGGGGTTGATTCTTCTAGGATTATTTGGAAGTTATGCAAGAGATAATCAAAATGACTTTAGTGATATTGATATTGCTTATAAACTTGATTATGACAAATTTTCACAACATTACAAAGATGGTTTTTCTAAACTTTTAAGAATAGATGATATTAAAAGTGAACTACAACAAGCCTTTAAAGCAAAAATTGACTTTGTGCCAGACTCTAATAGAGAGTTATTAAAAGATATTGTTTATGTCTAGTGCTATAAATAAACTTGATAAAGTTCTTGAATCAATAGAAAATATAAACTTTATTCTTGGAATAAAAGATATTAAAGTAACTCAAGGCATAGAAGATAAACTTATCAAACCTGCTATAAGAATGAATATTATTCGTATTGCAGAGCAATTCTCAAAACTAAAAGATAATAATGAATTTAAAATACTTGAAGAATTTTCAAGTAATGACCTAAAAGGTTTAAGTGCAGTTCGTAATTATATCGCTCATGATTATGATAGTAAGTGCCTGACCATAATAGATGACATATTCAATGAAAAGAGAAGCTATAAGCTGTGAGGCAAAATCTCGCAGTTGCACTTATTGTGCCACAAGAGGTTTTAACGAAGCAGATAGTAGCTTACACCCTCAAGTTACCTCGTCTTTTCACCCTACGGGCAACATTTAAAAGATTCATCTTCTGCGTTGAACTTCACTTAACGATGCTAGCATCGCCAAGTAAAGTTCGCCTTGAATCTAAACCTTTTAAATGTTGTTGAATAT
>JAYEGD010000193.1:0-2596 GCA_034658915.1 Campylobacterota bacterium
TGAACATTCTCTTTAACGGTGAGTCATTTCCACTTGTTGCTGTTTTTAGCACTGTAAAGAACTGTTTAAATGATGCAGTTTTCTCACTTACTAAACCTAAATACTCTGTTTTTTCTCTAAGTAGCAGTTTGTTTGAGAAGTTGTCATACTCATCTATGAGTATCATTAGCTCTAGGCTGTTATCTTGAGCATAAGAGAATATATTATTAAACAAAATTATGGGATTATTCTCTTTTTCTATATCTAAGTTATATTTTTTAATAAAAGAGTTGAGTCTGAGTAGAGTGTATTTTTTAAAACTATCTTCAACATCATTTACATCAATCCCACTAAAATCAAATCTCATTATATGGTAGCTATTAGCAAGCGGGGATGTCTGTTTACCTATGTAAGTATCACCAAACATCATCTCAAAATCTTTTTTATAGTATTTATCATAGTATGCTTCAAGCATAGCAATAAAAAGAGATTTACCAAATCTTCTAGGTCTTAAAAAGATTAAAAAGCTCTCATTTAGATTTTCGAGTTTCTCTATAAAATGAGTTTTATCTACAAAGTAGTAGTCGTTTTGTTTTATGTATTTAAAATCTGCTAGTCCATAAGGTATTTTTTTCATAATTTTCACCTCATAAATTTTAAAGTATTTTATCTAATTAATTCTCGAAAACAGAGTTTTCGTAGCTTTAGGGGGTTGTAGGGACAAAATTGTCCCTGCCACTAAAACGGACGGGGGCGTTTTAGTGTGTAATATCAGTGAATAATCATAATCTAAAAATAAAACAGTTTTCATTGTCTGTGTATTCATAATCTAGTCTCATACTGTGTGCTTTTAAAATGGAATCTACTAAGTATAGTCCTAGTCCAAAGCTATTTCGAGAGCGATTTTTTCTTGTAAATGGCTCAACATAGTAGCTTAGCTCTTTATCTAATGGTTCACCTATGCTTCTAAATTTTAGCACTTCATCTTCAAAACTTACATACACTTTTTTATTTGGAGAGTATTTCATTGCATTGTCAATCATATTTTTAATTGCAGTGGTAAAGACCTTGTAATCAACGCTTATCTTTCCATCTGATGGCACTCTTATAATAATATTTTTAGAATCAATCATTGCCATATCTTTTGCACCATCGATGAGGTCTATTAGGCGGTACTCTTTTACGTTTCTTATGTAGCTATCGGAGCTTATCTCTTCAATAAGAGCAAACTCACTAATAAGCATCTCAAGACGCTCAAAAATAGATTCAAATCTATCTTTTTGTTTGTAATCTTGAAGCATTTGAGTAACAATTCTACCTTTAGCAATTGGTGTTTTTAACTCATGCATTATGTTTCTTAAAAAAAGAGTTCGTGACTCAATAAGCGAGTTTATTTTACTCTGTGTAAGTTCTAGCTCATTTGCAATAATTGCTATCTCATCTTCACCTTTAAATGAGAAATCTACATGCATATCTCCCGCACCAAATTGAGCAATTTTTCTTCTTAAATTTGCAAGTGGACTAAGTTTTAAAAAAATAAGCAAAAATGCCATAATTACAATAAACATAACAATTGCATAAAACGTAATAATATACAAAGGAGAGTAGGGCTTTAAAGAGCTATCTTTCAACATGTACTGACCATCATTTGGAAATTGTAGTAAAAAGTAGATGTGTGAGTTGTATTGCATCATATTAACCATAATATTATGCACAACTTTCTCTTTGTATTTACCTACTAAAATGCTATATTTCAACTTCTCATAAATAGCATCAAACCTCGAAGATTTAAGACTTTTTGAGTACTCTTGAATAATTTTGATTTCACTTTCATTACTAATAATTGTAAAACCACTATTTTTAACAGCCTCTAAAAATAGAGGCACATTAGGATCTCTTTGCAGATAGTCACGATACATCTGTGTAATGTATGAGGATTTATTGTAAATGGAGTCAATGTATTGGCTCAATGTTAGTTTGTAAAATCCCCAAAATGTGTAGTTAATTACAGCTAATGTCAAAATAAAAGCAAAAAGTGTAGTGAAAACAACAGAGCGGTTTTTTATTTTTTTTACTATTTTAATAACTTATATCCTATTCCACGAACTGACTCAATAAGCTTTTTGTTTCCTATTTTAGAGCGAATTCTACCAACCATAACATCTATGCTTTTATTTGTAGAGTCATCATTAATTACTTTTACATTTTGAATTATATCTTCGCGTGAGACTACCATTCCTTGTTTGCGAACAAAAAGTTTTAAAATTCCATACTCAGCACTAGTTAAATTTAACCCTTTATCTTTATATGTAATACTCAAACTAGCCTCATCAATGTGAAAGTCACTCAAATGAGTCTCAGGTTCAACACCACTTGTTTTTGTACTGTAGCGTCTTAGCACAGAATGAATACGCGCTTCTAGTTCACGAGGGTCGTAAGGCTTTGGTAGGTAGTCATCTGCACCATAATCAAACGCCTCTATTTTGTCATTAACATCAGAGCGTGCTGAAGATATTATGATAGGAATATCACAAATCTTACGTATCTCTTTGCAAACCTCTAAGCCATCCATATTAGGAAGTGTCAAGTCTAAAATAATTAGCTCAAACGGCTCTAG
>JAYEGD010000194.1:0-2586 GCA_034658915.1 Campylobacterota bacterium
TAGACTTCTCTACTCTCAAAAAGATTATTCTGGTGCATTGAAAATTTTTAATGAGTTTGAAAATAGTTCAATTGATCCTAAAAGAGTCGATTTTTACAAAGGTCGTTGTAACTATGAGACAAAAAATTATGAACAAGCTTTAGCCGCTTATGAGCGTGTTTTAATGAAAGAGCCTGATAATTTACGTGTAAGGTTAGAGTTGGCTCAAACATACTTAAAGCTAAACCTACCAAATGAAGCGAAAAAAGAGTACAACTATGTACTAGAGCAAGAGATTCCCTCAAATGTGAGAAACAATATTGAGATTCAATTAGCAGCTATAGAGCAAAGTACAAAAAGAAACTTTATAAATGTTACAGCAATTTTTGGAATAGGGTATGACTCAAACATTGAAAATGGAACTGACGCTGGGCAGTACTCTGTTTTTGTTCCGCAACTAAACTCAAACACACCAATTAAGTCTCAAAGACAAATTGGAACTATGACTTATGAAGTGGGAGCAGTACTCAACCATATTTACAAAGTTAACAGTAACTTTTTTGTAAAAAATGGTGGAACACTCTACATGCAACGCTTTCAAAACCATAACGATAAAGATATGCAGATATTCTCAGTAAATACAACACCAACATACACTAAAGATAAGAATATGTACTCAGTAGGTCTATTTTTAGACCATGTTTGGTATGGACATGTAAACTACTTAAATAACTACGCAGTAATGCCAAAATACTCAAGAAGTTTGAGTGAAACACTTCTGTATGATGTTTATGGTAGATATGCAAAAAAAGCATTCTATGAAGCAAATCAAGATAGAGACTCAAACACATTTGAATTTTCTAATAAATTAAGTTATGTAAATAAAGATTTTGGTTTTTTTGCAGGACAAATCATTTTAGGTAATGAGATAAAAACAAGAGGTCAAAGAACTGATGTCTCAAGAAGATACTACAACTTAAGAGCATTTAATACATACAACTTTACAACAAATCTTCTGTTAAATACAAACATAAACTATGAAAATTACTACTACCAACTACAAGATGTTAATTTTTTAAATAAAAGACATGATCAAAAGATGTTGTATAGTGTAGGCTTAATGAGTGTAGCTACAAAAAGTTTAACACTTAATTTGAATGCTCAATATATTAGAAATCTATCTAATCAAACACCATTTGATTATGATAAATACATAGTTAAAAGCTCATTGTATTATAGTTTTTGATAATTGGATATAATGCGTTTTTATTAAGGAACGCATTATGAGCCAAAATTTTAACTTACTACCACTTGCAGAGAAATTTTTAAATAACATAGCTTCGTTGGGTTATGAAAAAATGACTACTATTCAATCGCTTTGTATTCAACCTATTTTAGACAAAAATGACGTTATTGTCTCTTCTGCTACAGGAAGTGGTAAGAGTGTTGCTTTTGGTGTTCCCATTGTTCATACACTAGATGTAAAAAAATTCAGAGTTCAAACTTTAGTTTTAGCTCCAACAAGAGAGTTAAGCTCTCAAGTTGCTTCGACACTAAGAGAGCTTTCTCGTCATATTCCTAATGTTAAAATTTTAGTTTTGTGTGGTGGTGTACCTAAGCGTCCACAAATTAACTCTTTATCTCATGGAGCGCATATTGTTGTAGGGACTCCAGGAAGAGTAATAGATCATTTGAAAAATGAGCATCTAAAATTAGATAACGTAACAAACTTGGTGTTAGATGAAGCAGATAAAATGCTTAATATGGGTTTTATTGATGACATAAATGAAGTAATCTCTTTTTTACCTAGTGAGCGTCAAAATATGATTTTTTCAGCAACATATCCATCTGAAATTAAAAAACTTTCCTCTTTTATGAATAGCCCTAAATTTATTGAAAATATTGATAGTCGTCCAGATATTGATGAACACTTTATTGAGTCTCAAAATAAGTTAGAGAGCCTAGAAGCTCTGCTCTCTATTGTAAAGAGTGAATCAATTTTAATTTTTACAAATCAAAAATCAAAAAGTGAAGAGTTAGCAGATTATCTGTACGATTTAGGCTACCATGTAGAGGCACTTCATGGAGATTTAGAGCAGTACAATAGAGATGAAGTGTTACTCCTTTTTGCAAATAAAAGTCTAAATATTTTAGTAGCAAGCGACATTGTCTCTCGTGGAATTGACATAAGCGATGTTGGATGTGTCATTAACTATGAAGTACCATTTAAAAGTGAAGTCTATACTCATAGAATAGGAAGAAGCGCAAGAGCTTCAAAAAGTGGAGTCTCATACACTTTAGTTGGATTCGATGATGAAAAAGCGTTTAAAGATTTAGAAGATTACAACAACAAAACTTATGAGCTAGAGAGCATTACATGTAGAGCTAACTATAAGGTACTAAAGCCACAATTTGGAACAATTAGAATACATAGTGGTAAAAAGCATAAGATGAGAGCAGGTGACATTGTAGGCGCTTTATGCAAAGATGATGTTGTAAAGTTTGAAGAGATAGGAAAAATAGAAGTACAACCATTTTACTCATACGTAGCAGTGAAGCGAGAAATTTTTGATGTTGCACTTAAACATCTTAAACAATATGGAATAA
>JAYEGD010000195.1:0-939 GCA_034658915.1 Campylobacterota bacterium
ACATTCAATATTTCCAATATTGAATGTGATATGCACCGTGTTGGTTCATTTGTTTGTGTTCAAGAAGCAACTGAAAATATAGTAAACTTTGAATTTGACTCATCTTATACATACAGATACACAACACAAGATAAAACACAAAAAGTTAGTACATAAATAATAAAACACAAACACCCCTATCTTTGCACTTACAAAAAAAACTATAATCTACTTTTAATAAAAATACAAAAGAGGGACAAGGGGAAGCCCCCTTGACTAAGCTAAAATAGCTTAGGTGCAAAGATGCACATAAGCGTTATTGCGATTAAAAGCTTACTCATAAAATCCCCCTTATTTGTTCTTGGAGGGCAAAAAAAAAGGTTAGAGGGTAATTAATCCTCTAACCTTCCATAGAACAAATAAGTTTTTAATCGCATAGAAATTATATCATAAAAACCCACATAGGGAAAAGGAAAAAATATGCGAACATATAACGCAAACGAAAATTTTAACATTGTTGTATCTTCTAAAGGTACTATTATAGGTAAAGCATCGAGTGAATTTGATGTTAGTTATGCACCATCAAGTGACTTAACAGATGTTACAGCAGTTGTAGGTGGAATGAGTGAGACGGTTAATACTATTACAGCGGCACATGAATTAACAACAACATCGGTTTCAAAAGTTGGCTCAACTCTTCTTTATATTGATGATGCAGTTAGTGATGTTGAAGCAGGAGATGTAATTGAATACTCAACAGGTCTTTATGCTTATGTTTTAAAAGTTGTTGGTGTAAAGCTTTATGTAAAAACTCCATTACGTGCGGAAGTTGCAAATGGTGCAACACTTACACAAGTTGGAGAGAGTGGGGATTACACGTCACAAAATATCTCTATTGCTACTGAGGGCGATTATATCATCAAGATTGAGAGTCCTGAGAATAATGTTTTAGTTCATGAG
>JAYEGD010000195.1:949-2583 GCA_034658915.1 Campylobacterota bacterium
TTGATACTACAAACGATACAGTTTACGACCCTGATGCTCCAACTTCAAACATAGCGATTGCTTACTAAGATGCTTATTAAAGTAGATACAACCAACCTTAATAAAGGGCAGGTTTTTGAGATGAAAGTGTTTAACACAAGTAGTCTCGACGTATCTATTAAAGCATACAACTACATAACTAAAGAGATACAAGAACTTACATGTAACATAGAGCCTTTAAGTGATGGTACAAAAATAGTAACAAATATTCCTATGTTTGATGGATTTCTGTTAGCGACTATAAACGATTACAAAGTGATTAGAAAAATTGGTTATCCGATTAATCATTTTGTAATTGGTTATAAGAGAAATTACACTCTAAACTATAAGCTATTTGATAGCAATTTAGTAGAGACAAAAAACGGTATATTAGAAGATATTACAGATGCTTTTTATATTACTAAGTACGGTGTAGATGATAAAGTAATAAACGTACTAAACACTAACTTTGATTTAGATAGAAGCTCACAATTTGACTTTGATGTGACTTTAGGAGATACAACTATTGAGGCAATTGAGTTACCTGATATTGAGATGAGTGCAACTATTGGAGATATAGATTTAAGTAACGTCTCTTTAAATGATATTGATTTAGATATAAATTTAGCAGATGTGGAGATTAAACAGTTATGAAAGATAAAATAGTAGATGTATTAAGTGCAGTATTAAATGAAGTTGCTTTTAAAACAGATGAAAATGACGATAATAAAAACATATCTATCATAGGTAAAGCAGAAAATAGGCTAAAGATTTTTTTAGAAAATACAGATTTAAGTGATACCGCAAAAGCTACACACTACACAAGCTTTTTAACCACCACAACATCAAACGCTATTCAACAAGCAATAATGATAGCAGGACAAGCACCACTTCAAGAGACACAAATATCTACAATGAGTGCAGAGAGTACGCAAAAAATAGCCTCTATGGTAGCAGATGATACAAACAAATTAAATGAGACTACTCAAAGAATTGAGTCAATGAAAGCAGACGATAAAATGAACTCTAATAATACAGCGGTAAATATCGCAAAAGCAAAAGCAGAGATAGAGAGCGTTATCCCTGCTGATGTTGCAATCAAACAAAAACAGTTAGAGGTCTTTGATGCTGATATTTCTCATAAAGGTAAGATAGAGAGTAGCTTAGATGCAGAGATAACACTAAGAGGTGTACAAGGTGGATTAGAGAGTGCAAGGACTGTAACAGAGGGTTATAATGCAAGTATGGCAATAGAGCAAATAAAAACAGAGAGACAAAAAGTAGTACAAGGTAAAGAGCAGATAAAACTTACAGGTGCAGAGTTGGAGTATAGAAAAGAGCAGACTATCGCTATGAGTAAAGCAACTGAGATAAACAAAGAGATAGAACAAGCTAAAAATGACACTCAAATAGAGATAGAGCTAATTAGGATGGGATTATGATAGTAAATAAAACACTAGAGATAATTAACAAAGAGATAGCATTCGTTGTTGCAACTTGGGAAGATAGTAGTGATAGTAGAGATAGCGATGGTGTCTATATTCAACACGCACTAGAGAAAAAAGATGATAGTGATAAGCTTTATGCTATAAATAGTGCAATTCTTGAAATAGCTA
>JAYEGD010000196.1:0-2546 GCA_034658915.1 Campylobacterota bacterium
ATTTTTTCCAGATTGAGCCGCTTTATAAGTTGCAAACTCTCCCATTACACTAATGAAATCTACAACAAACAAAAACTCTCTATTGTCAAGTGCAGGGATTCTCATCTTAAACTCTTTACCTTTTGGAAACTTATACAAAATATCTTCAGATACAAAAAATTTAGCCCATGAGCTGTTTATGTCTGTAATGCTTACAACAGGAAAACCAACAGGTGCAATCTCTCCCTCATGTAAAAGCACAGAGCTAACTTCACCACTATACCTGCTGAACTGAACGATCTCATTTACTTTTTTATCACTTTTAGGGTTATCATTTGTACTCTCATACATCTTTTTTGCCATCTGTTCGTTGTAAATAGCTGCTTTATATTCAGTGTATGCAATATCTCTTTTTTGCTTTGCTAACACCCCACTTTTATAGAGATTATTAATACGTTTATATGTTTTTAGAGCTAACTCTAATGCCACTTTAGACTTCAACCACTCATTTTTAGTAATACTACTTTGACGTGGTGTGTATAGTGTAAAGATTAAATCATCCTCTGTTACCATATCGCCTTTTTTAACATAGAGCTTCTCAACTCTTCCAGCTACTTCAGAGCTTATGGTGTAAGATGTAGCGTCAATTTGACCTTGCAACTGCATAGGTTTTGGCTGATACGCCTCATAAAGCAGATAACTAATCCAACTCATTAGCGAAGCAAACGCAATTAAACCTACTAAAAATAGAAATTTACTCACAATCTTAATCCTTCAAAATCATCTATACTTGAGCTTAAAATTAGCAACATTGAGTAATTTTTAATAAAGCTATATGAGACTAAATTTCTTTTACTCATCGCTTGAGATAGAAGTGAAAGAGCATCATTAACATCATTAGATGTCTGCATACCATTTTTAAACCCATCTGCTCTTAATTTGTAATTCTCTTTTGCTAACTCTATTGTTGAGAGAAGATTATTGTACTCATCAATATCACTCAGTGTGTCATTGTAAATTTTGTTACAAGCCATTAACAAATCCTCTTTAATGCTAGATCTAAATGAAGAGGCTTCTAGTAGTAATTTATTAGCTGCTTGAACTTGACTAGAGCGTCCTGATACATCAACTATATCAAATTTTACTCCTACACCAACACTCCAGTCTGGCACAAAACCCATCATAATAGAGTTGTCTTTGTACAAAAACTTATTACCAAAAGCAAAAACTTCTGGATAATAACTCCCCTCTTTTAAGCGCACATTTGACTCTGCTTGCTCAATTTTACTATTTACTGCTTTTAGGGCTTGCGAATTTTGTAACATTTTACTTTGATAGCTACCAAAAGCATTAATAACATCTTTCATAAATATTTTTGATGTTAAGCCCTCAATATCATCTTTTAAAACAATGTTTAATGCATCTCTTGCACTTTTCAAATCGTAATAGATTTTTTTTGTAGCAGTTGTAGCATCTGCATAGAGGACTTTCGCACTTAAAACCTCAATCTTTGCGACTTGACCCTCTTTTAACATTAGCTTAGCGTTTTCATAGTGTTGCTTTGCACTATTTTCTATGCTTTGCAGTGTTACATGTAGTTCTTCAAGCATTACAACACCATAATACAACTCTACTAATTCAAAAAATAGCTTATCTTTTTCTAGCTCTTTTTGACTCACTGCTTCTAACACTTCATACTTTGCAATATCTACTACAGCTTCACGTTTAAAACCTGTAAACAAAGCCCACTTCAAATCAATAGTAGATGTTAAAATGTGTTGTTTGCTTAAATCCGTTGTAAATTCTGAGTCATCTAAATGCACACCCAAAGCACTCAACTCTGTAGTAATGTCACGCATAGGGTTTAAGTCCAAAAGGTCTAAAGAGACAGGCTTATCAATGTAGGCATATTCAGCGTTAAATGTAATTTGTGGCAGATAAAGAGAGGTTGTCGCATCTTTCATATCTTTTTTTCGCTCAATTGCAATGCTTTTTTGTTTTAGTGAGTAATCACTACTTTGAAGCATCTGCCACGCCTGAGAAAAACTTAAATCATCAGCTTTTAAAAAAGTTATAAGAAGTAGTAAGTAAATTAATTTCATAAATAAGACTATAGCAAAAAAGTACTAAATTAGTTAAATGTGGATACTCATTCACAGTGTAGTTTTATTTTTTGAAGGCAGATTGGATGCGTATTTAGAGTTGTAATTTGGTGTTACTTTTGGTAGCTGACACAGAATATTTTACGGTCTCAAACTACCCGATGGCACTATTCAAAATGTATTTGGTGTAGGTTATATAGTATCATCTCAAGCTTTTAATTAAATCAATAGATAATCCAGTTTTTAAAGATATAGTTGCATCATCTAAAACATCAAGTAGGTTTTTAGCTATCTCTATATCTCTTTGTTGCATCCCTTTTGCCATCCCTTTTGCCATCCCTTTTGCCATCCCTTTTATCATACCCTCTTCGATTGCCATCTCTTTTGCATAGTCCATAACGTTTTTATAGTCTAGTCTAGCTTTTAGGTCTTGTTGGTATGTAAATTGTTGATCTTTTGGTAGTG
>JAYEGD010000197.1:0-2526 GCA_034658915.1 Campylobacterota bacterium
TATATGAATTGAATCAGGGTAAACACTCTTTAGCCTTTCAACAAGTCGATAGGACAAATTCTGATCAAACAGTAACTTTATGCACATATAGAAAGTTTATGTTCTTTATCTGCAGCATATGCTAGAACTGCATAAATATCATCTTGTGTTAGTTCTGGATAGTCATCTAATATTTCATCAAATTTTATACCATCACAAAGCATCTCAAGAATATCATACACAGTTATTCGCATACCACGAATAATTGGTTTTCCAGATCTAATATTAGGGTCAATTGTGGTAACACCTTGATAAGCTTGCACTCTTTTACTCTTCTCTAGCTTCAATTTCATCAATTGCGGCTCTCATCAGTGCAATGATGTGTTCTTTTGTGTATTTCTCATCACTCTCAGGAACGCTCCAGCCTACAAATTTCATATTTGCTTCAAAAATAGCTTTTATCTCTGTATCTATTTCACCCATTTGGTTTTGTAGTGCTTGATCTTCTGGTCTCATGTTAAATCCTTTTAGTTGTTTTTATTGACATCATTAAAGTGCCAATCTCTTTTTGCTTGAATAACTTCTTTGTGGTCTATTTGGACTATCATTAACTCTTCTGAGTTTCCTAGGTGGTTTTCAACTTCACCATGAGGGTTGGTTAAAATTGAGTCACCATAAAACTTCCAAATATGCTCACCCTCTTTGTACTCTCCTATTCTATTGGCTCTTAAAATGTAACAGTTGTGTGTGAATGAACGCATTTTAATTAGCTCTTGCCATCTTTGGTTAGAGTCAAAAGTCGAAGTAGTTGGACTTAAAATACAATCAACATTTTTTTTACCAATTAACTCAAAAAATTTGTCAAAGTGCAACTCATAACCATTCATAATTGCAAACTTAGTTTTTTCAACTTTAAATATTAGAGGTGCTTTTATTTCACTCTCTTCATTTGCAAAGAACTTTTTCTCATTCCAGTGATTATAGCTAATTAAAACTTGTTGATTGTAGTATGAGACAGATGTTGGTGAACACTTCATTGTAGCTTTGTAGCACTCTTTTTTCTTTACTAAAATAATTGGAGCAACAATAGTCATATCATATGTTTTTGCCATATTTTTAATTGCATTTATTTGGTAGTCACTTTGCTCTTTAATCATAGAGATAGGAGCAGTTGTTAACTCTTTAAAAAAAGGGTTTAGTGTATATTCACCCAATAAAATAACCTTTACACCTTTGTTTTGTGCAATTCGCATATAGTAATCAATTTTTGCACTTCCTATACCTTGTGATGGAAGTTGTAAAACTGCGGCTAATATCACTTTGATTCCTTGATTTGCTCTACTTGAAGTGTTGCTTTTTCTATCATCTCTTGAGCACTTTTTAGCTCTTTCATTCCTGCTTCATACGCTTTTACACTATCGCTTAGTGTTATTTGTGGTTCTTGTAATTTTTCTAAAATCTCTTTTGCAGATTCTATTTTTTTCTCAAAACTGTTACTCATCTAGTGCCTTTTTAATGTGTTGTTCAAATTTATCTACCTCTACTAAAAATGCATCATGACCGTAGGTGCTAGGCATCTCTATGTAGTTACATGTAGTGTTGTTAATATCTTTCATAGTACGCTCAATATGTTTCATTTCAGATGGGCGAAACAGCATATCGTCTTTAAAAGATATAAGATGAACACTACATGTAATGAGTGATAGAGCATCTTTTAGTGAGTCAAATCCTCTTGATAAGTCATAAATATTAATTGCTTTTATGATGTAAAGATATGACAAAGGGTCAAACCATTTTGTGAAGTTTATGCCATTGTACTCTAAGTATGAATCTACTTGAAATGAGCCAAAAAGTTCATAAAGTCCATCTGTTCTTCTATATTCTCGACCAAACTTTTCATTCATAGAGTCAGGAGATAAAAAGCTAATATGTCCAGCCATTCTTCCTACTGCCATACCTTTTAGCCCATTTTTTTCAATATCTTCTCTCTCATAATAACCATTTTTAAACTCAGGGTCATTTAAAATTGCAAATTGTGAGACTTTGTTAAATGCAATTGCCCACGGTTGGGTTGCGTGAGTAGAAGCAAGAGCTATCACTTTTTTTGCAAAATTTGGAAAAGTTATTGCAAACTGCATAGCTTGCATTCCACCCATTGAACCACCTACTATTGCCTCAACACTATGAATACCTAATGAGTCAAAAAGAATTTTTTGTGCTTTTACCATATCTTTAATGGTTAAAACTGGGAATTTATAGCGGTATGGGGTTTGTGCAGGATATGCCATAGACATAGGACCAGTTGAACCAAAGCAGCTACCTAAAACATTAACACAAATTACAAAATATTTTGTTGTATCAATAGTTTTTTTATCACCAATTAAGGAGTCCCACCAGCCAGCTTTACTCTCACCATCATAGACTCCAGCTGCGTGGTGTGAGCCTGTAAGTGCATGGGTTACTACAATTACATTGCTTCTATCTTCATTTAATTTACCGTATGTTTCATACACTAAATCATATGGTTCTAAAATACGTCCACTCTCT
>JAYEGD010000198.1:0-10767 GCA_034658915.1 Campylobacterota bacterium
TATAGAGATTCCTTATGCACTCTCTATTTTAGGGCATCATCAAATGGATGCTTATATTCCTGGCTTAAATGATTTGGTTTATGGAAATAAGCAACACAACATAATTAGTACACAAGAGAAGATGGACGCAGGGAAAATTGCAGTAAATGCACTAAAAGATTATAAAAACGCAAAGAAAAACGGTCATGAAAATCAGATGAAGTTAAGTCGTGAACTCTTAGAGAAAAATATGAGATACTTTGGCTATGGACATCTAAAAAAAGCTGAAGATGTTGTACCAAATGTTGCAGTGGTATTTTACGCTTTTCACATTATGGTAATTTTAGGAGGTTGGTTTGTAACTCTATTTGCACTTATCTTGTTTTTCTTAACAAAGAGAGATATTCAACGTTCAAGGTGGCTACTTTACGCTGCACTATTTACCATTCCATTAGCGTATGTGGCTAGTGAGGCTGGTTGGGTTGTTGCAGAAGTTGGTCGCCAACCATGGGCAATTCAAGATTTAATGTTGGTTGGAGTTGCAGCAACTCACATTGCTACAACCAATGTAATGTTTAGCTTTTTCTTGTTTGCAACACTTTTTACAATACTGCTAATTGCAGAGATTAAAATTATGCTTGCACGTATAAAATCTGGGTTCAATGGAGATCACTAATGGGTATTGAAAATTTAGAACTACTAACACTTCAGCAAATTTGGTGGATTATTGTCTCACTATTGGGCGCACTTTTTGTTTTAATGATGTTTATTCAAGGTGGTCAAACGCTCTTTAACACCCTTAGCTCAAATGAGACAGAAAAGAGTATGTTAGTAAACTCAATGGGAAGAAAATGGGAGTTGGGTTTTACAACATTAGTCCTTTTTGGAGGCGCATTGTTTGCTGCTTTTCCTCTTTTTTATGCTACAAGTTTTGGTGGAGCCTACTGGGTTTGGATGGCAATACTATTTTGTTTTGTTTTACAAGCTGTAAGTTATGAGTTTAGGCTCAAAAAGAACAACTTTTTAGGACAAAAAAGTTATGAGATGTTTTTGTACATCAACGGTAGTGTTGGTGTTTTTTTAATAGGAGTCGCTCTATCTACACTCTTTAGTGGAAGTGGTTTTATGCTTGATGATAACAACTTCTCTCACTGGATTAGTCCATATAGAGGCTTAGAAGCACTCTCAAATCCATTTAACTTTCTATTAGGTTTTGCACTTCTATTTTTAGCAAAATTAGGTGGAGCTTTCTATTTTATGAGTAGTGTTGAAAGCGATGAAATAACAAAAAAAGCATTAGCCTCTATTAAAGTAAACACTATTTTATTTCTTCTTTTCTTTTTGGCATTTTTAGGATGGATTTTAACAAAAGATGGTTTTGCAATAGATGCAAATGGTGTGATTTTTATGCAAGAGTATAAATATTTAAGAAACTTTATTGAACTGCCAATACTTTTAGTTATGTTAGTTGTTGGCGTTGTAATGGTGCTTTTAACTCTTAGTGTAACACTAAAAAAAGAAAAAATGTGTTGCATTAAAATAGGCGCGTTTGGAGTAGTCTTTAGCGTTATGTCAATTTTGTTGAGTGTTGGTTTGAATAGTACTGCATTTTATCCATCTACTTATGATTTACAAAGCTCTCTTACAATTATGAAAAGCTCAGGAAGTCACTACACTCTAAGTGTTATGAGCTACGCCGCACTTATGGTACCTTTTGTGTTAGCCTATATTGTCTATGCATGGAGAAGTTTAGATAAGAGTAAAATTACACAAGAAGAGATAAATAAAGATAAGCATGGTTATTAAACCATGCTTTAGCTATCAAGATAGTGACACTGAGTTAATTCAGATTATGTGGTAAAAACTATAGTGACTCTTTTAAGACTCTTTTCATAACTTTTCCTGTTGCATTTTTTGGAAGTTCGTCTATGAAGTAGTAGTGTTTTGGTAGTTTAAATGTTGCTAAACTCTCTTTTAAAATTGCTCTAACTTCTTTTGCATCTAGCTCTTGATTCTCTTCAAGTTCAATGTATGCAACTGGAACTTCTCCACTCTTTTCATCTTCAATTCCAATTACTGCGGCTGCTTTTATTTGTGGTATTAAAGAGAGTTTTTCTTCTATTTCGCGTGGATATATATTTACACCTTTGTTAATAATAATATCTTTTTTTCTATCTACTATAAATATGTAATCATCGCTATCCATATAGCCTAAATCTCCACTTCTTAACCAACCGTTTATTATTGTCTCTTGGGTAGATGTTTGGTAGTTTAAATAACCTAACATCACACAATCACCATGAATAATTAGCTCTCCAATTTCGCCTCTTGGAACTTCTACTAACTCTCTATCTACAATTTTCACCTCATAGCCTTTTAGTGCTTTTCCAATAGAGAGAG
Source organism: Campylobacterota bacterium (assembly GCA_034658915.1). Taxonomy (GTDB): domain Bacteria; phylum Campylobacterota; class Campylobacteria; order Campylobacterales; family Sulfurimonadaceae; genus JAYEGD01. Next base: position 2,380 of record JAYEGD010000198.1, read on the forward strand.
GTTTTTGTAAATTTTGTGGGTTAATTGCAACTGCTGGTGAGCACTCACTTAGTCCATACCCCTCTAACATCTTCGCACGTTTAAATATGCTATTAAACTTGTTGAGAGTATCTTCACTCAGCGGTGATGCTCCACTTACAAAAAGACGAATAGAGTTAAACCATAAAAAGTACCATGGCAAATCTGCACGAATTAGTGCGTTATAGACATCTGGAACTCCTAAAAATATGGTTACTCTTTTTAAAAGTGTCTGTTTTATAATGTTTGAAAATGGAAGTAATTTTGGAATAATAACAATAGAACTCATAGCAAAAATAGGTAAAAGCATAGTAATTGAGAATGTAAATGCGTGGTACATTGGGAGGTACAAAATAAATCTATCTTTTTTTGTTATGTTAAAAAGTTCAATTCCAGCTTCTATATTTGAGAAGATGTTTTTGTAACTAATCATAGCACCTTTAGGGTTTCCTGTTGTACCTGAAGTGTAGAAAATTACAGCTAATTCATCTATGTTATAGCTATGTTTAGGACATCTACATGTAGTGTTTAGTGAGTCACTAAAGAGTGAGTTTTGCTCATTTTCAACTTCACACTTATCTAGCCAAATAGTGTGTTTTATTGTGCTATTTTCTTGTAAATCGCTAACTGATTTTTTAAATGAGCTATGTGTAATCAAAATTTTTGCACTACAATCATTTAACATATAGCTATATTCACTAAGTGTTAGCTGATTGTTTAAACCAATAAAAACGGCACCCAACTTACTAACTGCAAATAAAGAGATAACGAACTCTAATGAGTTTGGTGTAATAAGTGCAACTCTATCTCCTGCTTTCACACCTAGAGCGTGTAGATAGGCTGCAAAACTATCAACTCTATTTAGTAGCTCTTTGTTAGTTATTTTGTCATCATTAATGTAGATGATTTTTGCATTTGGTTTAAGTGTTGCGTTTGATTCAACAATTTGATAAAAATTTTGATATTTGTAGTTCATTTAACTATTTTCTAAAGAGTATAGTAGCTCTATCTCTTGCGCCCAAATTGTATCGTCTATTGTCTCTAAAATTAGTGGAATGTTATCCATTCTCTCATCATTCATAATAAACTTAAATGCATCTAATCCAATAGTGCCTTTTCCAATACTTTGGTGTCTATCTACATGTGAGCCTAGTTCTGGCTTTGCATCATTTAAGTGCATCCCCATTAAATATTTAAAACCTACAATGCTCTCAAAATCTCCAAAACTTTTGTCGTAAGCCGCGCGTGTTCTTATGTCATAACCTGCACTAAACATATGACAGGTATCAATGCAGACACCTACACGGTTTTTGTCTTCAACCTTGTCAATAATGTGTGCTATCTCTTCAAAACGCCAACCTAAGTTACTTCCTTGACCAGCTGTATTTTCAATAACAAGACTTACGCCATTCGTTTTATCTAGTGTAATGTTTATTGACTCGCCTATAGTGTTTAAACATGTATCAATATCTACTTTTTTAAGGTGGCTTCCTGGGTGAAAATTTAGTCTATCTAGTCCTAAAAGCTCACAACGTTGAACCTCATCTAAAATTGCATCACGACTTTTTTGAAGTTTTTCAGCCTCAGGGTGTCCTAAGTTAATAAGGTAAGAGTCATGTGGAAGAACATGTTTTGGTAAAATTCCTGCATTATCTAACTCTTGTTTGAACCTATCAACTATCTCACTCTCTAGTGGCTTTGCTGCCCATTGACGCTGATTTTTAGTAAAAAGAGCAAACGCTTTTGCTCCTAATTTCTTTGCATTTATTGGTGCATTAAAAACACCCCCACTAGCTGATGTGTGCGCACCTACAAATTTACTGCTCATTGCTATAATCCTTTAATTTAATTAATATGTTATTTATTTTATCTTTGAAATATATTTCATCATTTTGCACTATGTATTCAATATCGTACTCATGCAGTTTGTAAATATTTTGAGTAAAACCGTTACTATTTTTCTTTACATGTAAAGCACTAAAAATTGGCTTACCTTGAATGATATTTTCTAAAATAGTCTCTGGGTAACTAGAGCTAAAAAACATTTTATTGAACGCAGCTTTACTCATACACCCATCATTGTTGCATATATGAGAGCCTATTTTTATCCTATCTACTGCTTGTCCTGCATTGTAGATCTCTAGTGTGGTGGAAAAAGAGTCACTACTTACATAGCAAACATCAGAAAACTTCATAAATTTTGATTTCATAGTAAAAAGCTTACTTTGTGTTGGAGGCTGTGGCAAGATAGAACAAGCACTAAAGAGTAGTGCAAATGCAATAAACAAATATTTCATTACTTTTTACTCTTTACATACTCGTACTTTACAACACACATCCATTGACGTGAGTCATCTTTTTCACAACTACATCCAACATCCATATTTAAGATATTGTGCTTCTCGTAAGCCTGCTCTTTGGCTCTATCACAAGCATCACTCTTATATTTAGCATAGCCATCTTCAATTCCATTTTGAACATCAAATGCACTAAGAGATGAGACGAATAATAAAGCCATCACTATTTTAAACATATAATTTTCCTTTTATTGAAACCTTTTTTATTTATGTTACAATTTTAGCATATATTTTCAATTATGCAAATTGGAATAGTTTTTGCTTTAACATATTTTAAAATATAAAGGATTTATGATGGTAGAAGTTAGCAAAGCAAAACCGTTTATGGCTCAAGCACTAGATTACCGTGCAACTAGACAAGATATGATAGCTTCAAATATTGCTAATGCTGACACACCATTTTATAAATCACGTGATATTGACTTTGAACATGCACTTGCTAAAAAAAGAGCTGAAGTTTATGGAGACAAATCAAATGAGTTAAAGATGGCTAAAACTTCATCGGCTCATATTGAAGCTTCACTAGATTCTCAAAGATCAAACCCAACAATTTTTTTTAGAGATGGTCATAGTGAAAGAAATGATGGAAATAGTGTAGATATTGATGTAGAGACTTCAGAGATGAGTAAAAACAACATTATGTACAATGCAATCATTATGGCAAACAAAAAGAGTTCAATGATGTTTAAAGATATGCTAGCTTCTGCTGGTAAAATATAAGGATTAGGTTATGGCATTTTTAAGTAGTTTTGATATTAGCGGATATGGACTCTCAGCACAAAGAGCTAGGGTAAATGTAATTAGTTCAAACATTGCAAATGCGCAAACAACACGTACCGAAGAGGGTGGACCCTACAGAAAAAGAAGTGTAGTATTTCAAGCTGTTGATTTTAACAAAGTTCTACAAGACAAGATGTTAAACAAAACTGACTCACTCGGTTTTTCAGACCCACTAGAGCTAGGACAAGAGGGAAAAAAGGTTGACCCAGCTATAATGAGTGTTATTGTAGATAAAATAGTGCGTGATGATAGTGCTCCACAAATGAAGTACGAACCATCGCACCCAGATGCAGACTCTAAAGGCTATGTTGCGTACCCAAATATTAATCCTGTTGTAGAAATGGCCGATTTAGTTGAAGCAACAAGGGCATATCAAGCTAATGTTGCAGCATTTCAAAGTTCTAAAGAGATGGCTGCTAAAGCTATCCTTTTACTACAATAGAGAAGGGGTAAGTTATGGATAATGTATCAAAAATAGGATCGCTCTCAACTGCTGATCTTCTCTCTAGTAAATCACAAAACACAGATGGTAGCAGTGGAAGTGGTTTTGCAGATGCACTTAAAGATGCAATTGGAGATGTAAATAGCGAACAAGTCAAAGCAGACAGTGCCATGACAGATTTAGCTACAGGACAAGTAAAAGACCTACACCAAGCAGCACTAGCAATTGGTAAAGCAGAAATTAGCATGAAAATGATGTTAGAGGTAAGAAATAAAGCACTTAGTGCATACCAAACAATAGTTAAAACACCGATGTAGCTAATGCCACAAAAATTAAAACAGCAACTTATATATCTTGTTTTAGCTCTTTTAAGTGTTGCTGTTGTAGTTTTACTCTACATTGGCGACTTCTCATCTAAAGCACAAACAACTCTCACTCCACAAAAACAGCCTCTAAAAACAGAACTTACAGTGACAAAACAGATTGAAAAAACACCAAAAATAGAGATTATAGAGACAATTTTTATTGAAGAAAATAGTACAAAAACAGATATTACTATTGAGAAAGAAGATAAAATAGATAGGCACTTTAGTTGTATAGATTTTGAACTAGGAAGCTACAGATTAACATCTACATGTAAACAGAGATTACAATTAGAGTTTAACAACACTCAATACATTAAAGAAGTAGAGGTAATTGGTGTTGTAGATAATCATGATTTTATTGCACTAGAAGAGCTAAACTTAAGTGAAAGACAGCACAACTACATAAGAACATTAGCATCAGAGGGCTTAGGCTCACTAAGAGCAAATGAAGCGACTTGGTACATTAACAAATACAAAAACCCAAACACAACTCTAAAAAATTCAAGCTACATATTAAAAACAACTCACGAGAGAGGTTTTACACTAAATTTTAAATAAACTTCTCTAGCAAAATCACCTCTACTTCTGAGCCTTTTTTTATAATTTTACTATCTCCATGAGTTATCATTAATCCACTATTTTCTAGCAAATTTGTTAAAATAGCTGAACTTCCAGCTCTTTTGTCTTCAAAATCTACTTCATACTTTCCATCTACTACATGTACATTACAAGCACTAAATTCACTCTTTTTTGTTCTTTTTTGCCAATCTTCATTAAGTGTTGCTTTTAGTACTTTAAGAGGTGAGCTTCTATGTAAAATTTTTGCAATTATTGGTACAACATATAGTAAAAATGTCACTGTTGATGAGTAAGCAAAACCAGGAAGTGCAACAATTAATTTATTGGCTTTTTGAGCTAGCATTATGTGTTGTCCAGGTTTTATTTTAACGCCTTTGTAGATTACTTTAGCTCCCAATGCTGGAATAACGTCTTTTACAAAATCATAATCGCCTACACTAACACCACCTGTACTAACTACAATGTCACTTACATGTAGAGCATTATTGTAAGCCTCTTTAATGCTCTCAAAGTCATCCTTGCACGTTCCTAGCTGAACAGTTGATGCACCTGACATTTTGCTAAGTGCTTCTAGTGTGTAGTTGTTTGAACTTCTAATTTGAGATGCGTAGAGTTTTTCTTGACCTATGTCTAAAATTTCACTCCCCGTTGCTAAAATAGCAACTGTTGGCTTTTTAACAACCTCAACCATTACAGTGTTTAACTCTGCTAAAACACCAATTTGAGCAAACTCTATTAGAGTCCCTTTTTTTAGTAACACATCGCCCTTAGCGTAGCTCTCTGCACATGGACGCACACTAAAACCGTATGGAACTTCTTTGTCTATTACAATGTAATCATCTTCTACATGTACGTTCTCTATGTTAATTAACGTATCACTACCACTAGGCATTAGTGAACCAGTAAAGGTCTTAATTGCCTCGCTGTTTGATAGTGTGAAATTTTGTGATGAGCCTGCTGGATTGTCTGTAGAGTTAATTTTAATTCTGCCATCTGCTAAGTTAGCATGTTTGATAGCATAGCCATCCATGGATGCTGTTGGTGCTTGTGGGTAGTTATGTTGTGCAACAATATCTCTGTTTAAAACTCTTCCAAGTGCATCGCTTAGAAAAACTCTCTCATAGCCAATATCTTCTAACTCAATATTTTGAAGCTCTTTTATTGATTGCTCGTAAGTTATCATTTTAAAATCCCACTGCCATTAATTGGAGTTGATCTATCTTTTGCATAGACTCTTTTTGAATCAATTAAGTCATATTTCCATATTGGTGCGCTTGCTTTGAAGTCCTCTACAAACTCATCTATTGTCTCTAGTGCAACACGTCTTTTTGGTGAAAAAACTGCTGCTATGTAAGAGGATTGATGATTTAATACATCACCACGACTATGAGCCATTTTAACTGTTGCACCTTTAGCTAAGGCTCTTTTTTCCCAAGCTTCAAACCAGCTATTTAAAATTGGCTCATAGATGTCAAAACTGAGTCCATCAATGCCATCTTCATCTCTAACAGTTCCTACAAATGGGATATATGCACCATAATTACTACGAGTTTCATCTTTGTACCATCTGCTTAAAATCTCTTCTACATGTAGTGCGCCATCATACAACTCTACCATAACTTAACCACCACAAACAGGTGGAAGCAAAGAGACTCTGTCTCCACTTGAAAGCTCTACATGTAAAGATGTAACCATTGTGTCATTAACTGCAACTGCACAATCATCTAACCATTGAGCAATCTCTTCATTTTGTTTCAAAATTTTTGACAACTCTTCAAGTGAAGAGACATCGACTTCCATAGGCTCAATTCCCATAGGTCCTAAAAAATCTACTCTTATCATAATATAATCTCATTTTGTTTTAAATATAAGAAATTATATTGAAAAACACTTAAAGTTTATAACTTTTCAATCTCTTTAAGTGTTGCCATTTTTATATTAGTTTGTTCAAAATAGAAACCCATATTCTCTAGCATACCATTTAACTCATATAGTTTTTCACTATCTATTGTATCTTCTGCAAACATAAATATTTTGTTATTCTTTTCAAAAATATCTATATTTATCATATCACTGTTTTTGGCAAGTTTAATTATTGCATCAATCATACTATCTCCTATTTGAAAGTATATATAACCAATGTAATATTTATGTCAAATTTAAAAAATATATGTGAAAATGTTTTGTCCACCATGGTAGGTCACCTCATATTTAACTCCATATTTTTTACAAATTCCACTTACCATATTAAGCCCAATACCGTATCCACGTTTTGCACTATTTTCTCTGTAGTTTTTGTCAAAAAGTTTATCTGGGTTTTGTATTGGTGAACCAAATGAGTGAAATGAGAGTTTAATTTTGCCATTTACTTGTAAAAGCTCTACTCTAATTTGTAAGCCAGATGATGCATATTTAATTGCGTTAGATATGTTGTTATCTACAATCCGTTCAAACTCAATCTGATTAATATTGTAAAAAACACTCTCTTCTATATTTCTTGATAACTTTTTACTATTGACTTTTGCAATAGTCTTAAAAAAATCTACTCTTTTTTCTAAAATAGCTGATAGGTTTAAGTTTGTAGCTTTGTACTCTAATGTACCATTATGAGAAGTGATGTATGCTAAATCCTCATAAGAGTTACTTAACATATTAATAGATGCATTAATTTGCTCTACAAAATCATTTGTTTCACTATCTCTTTGATGAATCTTAATTAAATCACTATTCATCATAATAACACTAAGTGGTGTTCTAATTTGGTGAATAGTATCTGCAATAAACCTTCTATTATCATCTAATAAAATCTCATTTTGATTGATTTCATTACGAAGAGCGCTATGCATTTTATTGTAGCTGCTACTTAGTACAAAGAGTTCATTAATAAGCACTCTATCTTCATCTAATATATCTTGATTTTTAATGTTTTTAGTAATTTTTGAGAGTGCATTAGTGACGTTGAAATAGATAAATATGTACATAATAGTTAGTGCAGTTAATGTTAATGTAAATATATTAAAGCAGTAGAACTTCAATTTACTAATATCATCTTGGAGTTTTAAAGAAGCATTTTGTGGTGAATCTACATGTAGTTTAAAGTTCTCAATTATGATATTTTTAGAGATATCATATTGCATAAATAGACCCACTGCTACCACAATAGTAATAAAAATAAAAAAGAGTGCTACTAAGGTGTTTAACTTTACTCTATACTTTAAGTCTATATCCAATTCCTACCTCTGTAATAATAATATCTTCTTGTAATTTTCCTCTCAACTGGTTTACAAGTTGTCTTATTGGATAGTTATCTTTTACCTCATTTTCCCATACATAACTAATTATTGCCTCATTATAGACTGTTTCATTTATTTTTTCCATTAAAATAAAGAGTAATCTTTGCTCTTTTTTTCTTAATTTCATACTTTCATCATTAACAATTAAAATATTTTCAGAGATATTGTAGATGATATTATCTCTAAGCTTAACAATTTTCTCTTTTTTAATATTCAAAAGATTTTTTATTCTAATATCTAACTCTTTTAGATGAAATGGTTTTTTAATATACTCGCTACAACCACCCTCATAAGCCTCTTCAAAATTCTCTATTTCAAGAGATGCTGTAATGATAATAACAGGTGTCTTAATATCTTTGTTTCTTATGTATTCAAGGAGTTCTAAGCCACTAATATTAGGTATGTTAATATCTATAATATACAAATCGCATCTACATGAGTCTATTATGTCAATGGCACTATTTCCATCATAAGCACTTGCTACACTGTAATTTTGAAGCTCTAAAAATCTCTTTATTGTCTTGTTTAACTGAATATCATCTTCTACTAATAAA
>JAYEGD010000199.1:0-2504 GCA_034658915.1 Campylobacterota bacterium
CTAATATTTCATCTTTGTTCACATCTGCGCATGCCTCTTGAATACATCTACATGTAAGAAGCCAATTCTTCTCATAATCAAACCCCATAGAGTTTTCAACACCTTCAATTGATGTATGTGTCCACTCACTTTGAGATATTGCAACTTCATTTCCATCTAAATCAAACAAGACCGCTCTTACACTTCCTGTTCCTGCATCAACTGCTAATAAATAACTCATTAAAACCTCTACATGTAATATTTTTTTAATATTATACCAATATCAACAAACCTGCGTAATATTAATAGTTCATCCAAACAACTACAATGGCTGTCACAAAAATATTGGCAAGTGAGAGTGGTAGTAAAATATTCCAGCCTAACTTTTGTGTTTGGTCGTACCTAAAGCGTGGTAGTGTCCATCTTACCCAAATGAAAACAAAGTGTAAGAAAAATAGCTTTACTGTAAAAACTACAACTTGCAAAATTGTTACTCCAACTTGTGAAGCGTCTGAGTAACCTAGTGCATAATATAACATAACAGCTAATGCTAAAGTTGTAAAACCTACAATTAGTGTTGTGTAGAGTTTTGTCTCATTCAAGCCTGATGTTACGAACCTGTTATGCTTTCTCATCCATCTTAAAAAAAGTGTTGAGCTAACAGCTGTAAATGCAATAATTGCCCATAAAATATACTCAAAATTTGCTACTAAATCTTGAGTATTTAAGTATGGAAGTTGGTAGCCGCCTAAAAACAGTGTCACAATAAGCGCGCCAGAAGCTGCCATGGCAATGTACTCAGCCACAAAATATAGTCCAAACTTCATAGCTCCATACTCTGTGTGATAACCCGCAACAATCTCACTCTCTCCCTCAGCCGCGTCAAATGGCGCTCTGTTTGTCTCTGCAAATGCTGTGATGATGAAAATAGCCGTTGCAAGAGGCTGAATAACAACTCCCCACATTGGTAAAATGTAGAAATTTTGCGTTTGGTATGTTACCATCTCATTTAATTCAATGCTTCCATAAGTAACCAACATGGAAACTAAAGATAGCCCCATAGCAACTTCATAACCAATAACTTGAGCAGATGCTCTCATGGAACCTAGCATTGCATACTTACTATGACTAGCCCAACCACCTAATATTATTCCATAAACTCCCAATCCAGCGAACGCTAAAAACCACAAAACTCCTAAATCTATTGGAAGTGCTTGCATATAGTATGTGGTGGAGTTAAGAGTAATATTATCAGCATAAGGAATTACCATAAATGTCAAAAATGCACTCATAAATGCTATTGATGGTGCTAAGAGGTAGTAAAATCTATTTTTAATGTGTGATGGTAGAAACTCCTCTTTAAATACAAGTTTCATCATATCTGCAATTGATTGAATTACTCCGCCTAATCTTATTCCATTTATGTGACATCTGTTTGGACCTACTCTATCTTGAATAAATGCAGCAACTCTTCTCTCCATCCAGACTAAAATTGGAACTGTTGCTAATGAGTACAAAATTGTTAAAACTAAAGGAAGCAGAACTAGAACTAAATTCATCTTAACTCCTCTAAAATATCAGCTAATTTAGGATGCAGACTCTCACAAGCAGTTGAGCTAAAACTCTGTTTTATTCCATCACAATTAATCAAAGTTCCACTCTCATGGGAAAATGGAGCAATTGCAAAAATTAGCTCATAATTTACTCTACATGTAGAGCTACTAAACTGCACAACTTGCCTGTTTTTTAGCTCACGATGCTTCAAGTAGTTGTGGTCAAAATTAATAACTATTTTTGCTTCTTCAAGTGCTAAAACGAACTCTTTTTCACTCACATTAATATTCAACTCTTTAACACCTGCAAAGTTTGCACTCATATCAGCAGTTTTTAGCCAATCATCTTTAAAGCTCTCATCTGTGTATGGAAGTGAAAAAAGCTCAATATTATGCAACTTACAAAACTCTACTACATGTAGAAGCTGTTCACAACTAAATGATGGTGAAACTAATGCTAATTTATCACTACATGTAAGACTCTTTTTAAAATCATCTAGTGAAGATACCTCATTCTCAAAACTCTCATTTAACTCTTTGTAACTTAGCCTACCATAGTCACATAAAAATGACTTGTTAATTTGACTATTTTTTCTAGCTCTAAATCTATGCACTCTCTCGCGGCTATATTTTGTCTCATTATAGTCAATGTAGATGTTACACCCACGAGAGCATCCACGACAAATACTTTTTGAAGAGTCTAAAAACCAAACACGCTGTTTAAACCTGAAATCTTGTGAAGTTAACGCTCCAACTGGACATAACTCGACTACATTCATAGCGTAATCATTGTTTAATTCTCTATTATGTGCGACTGCAATTCTTGCACTATCGCCTCTTCCAACAACTCCTAACTCTCCAGTTTTAGTAACATTTGAAGTAAAGCGAACACACCTTGTACACAAAACACATCTCTCTTGGTCAAGTACAACATTTGAGCCTAACTCAATATGTTTTCCTTTTTTCGTCTTT
>JAYEGD010000200.1:0-2494 GCA_034658915.1 Campylobacterota bacterium
TCTATCATTTTTTTTTAAGTAGTTTTCAAATTTCTCTACCATAAATCTAAAAGCTAATTGATGAGGGTGTATAGGATTTTTATAATTTCTTTTGAGTCTTTTTTTATCTATAATTGTTGTTAAATTCTATTTTATAGAGCCTATTGAGTCCTACGAAATATTATAATTTTCTACCAAAAAAACATGTAAAAACAGAAAAATAAAAGAGGCTTAATGTGGATAATACTTTACCAAATTCAACCATAGGTTTATCTAAAATGTGGAAAAAGATTAGAAATTTAGAGACATAACTATTTCCACTGATTTTTTAACACAACTTTTATTAATAGTTTTGTATTATTACTCTTACATAAAAATAGGGTTGGTAAATTAATGTTAAAAATTAATAAAAATTATGTCTTGGTTTAAAGATAGACTACACTTTTCACACTTATTGCTATTTAGTTCATTTGTACTTCTTTGGTTGGGTGTAGGTGCAACTTTTAGTATTAACAACTCTTACCAATACTTAGGACTATTTTTGGGTGTTTTGGCATTTTTTAGACCACATTATGCTCTTTATGCACTCTTAGTCTCTTTACCACTTTTTGGTGATCGTCCTAGTGGGGTTCAGGTTCACTACCTTGTGCTTTACTCCTCTTACATACTTTTTGGAATGTATGCTAATTTACTTTTAAGTGGTTACTCATTTAAGAGGTTTTTGGCTCGTGTACGCATTAATAATCTTGTTTTACTCTTTATTTATCTGTTCTTATTCGTCTCATTTTTGAGTCTAATTGGACTTCCTCTTTTGGGGATGATTAAAAAAACAGTTACTGAAGACCATCTCTATATTGTTAAAAATCTTTTAACTGTGGGTGAGACTACACTCTTTTCTTCTGTTGGTTCAGTTTTATTGCTCTTTCAAAGCTTTTTGTTTGGCCTGTATGTTTATGGAGTTTCTCATAAGAATAAACTAGATTTTTACAAAAAGCTAATTTTAGCTATTTTAGTGGGTTTCTTACTCTCAATTATTGCTGGACATTTAGATTTTTTTGGGATTTATGATTTGTCATGGTATAGATTGAGTGATGGTGCTGGACATGGTAGATTCCACTCATTTTTCGTAAACTCATCTTGGTACTCTCAATATTTAGCTATTTTACTGCCTCTTTTACCAATTGTACTACTTTTTATTAAAAATACAAAAATAGCAATTGGCTTTTTAGTTTTTTTAATCGTGTTGGGTGAAGTAACACTAATTCTCTCAATGCAACGAGGAGCGTGGATTACATATCCACCAACACTGCTTCTTATTTGGGTCTCAATTTACTACGTTATTGCAAAAATGAGAGACAACAACATAAGTTTAAACAAGTTTTTAAAACAAAATTGGATAAAAGTTTTAATTACAATTCCATTAACCATCACACTCTCAGTCTATATTGTGTATGGAATAAAAGATTACCGAAAAAACAACAACATAAGCACAGCTGACACTTTTGTAGCAGTATCTGCAAGAGCTAATAGAATTGCAAAAAGTAATGACAGACTTGACCATTGGCCACCTGCTATAAAGTTTTTTCAATTAAATCCTATTTTTGGTGGTGGTGGTGATAGCTTTGGTTGGCAGTATAAAATTTACTACAATGAAGATGGTGCAAAATTTAAAGGCGACGCTACAGACACATTGAGTTTAGGTCAGTTTGGAACAGCTCACAACCTCTACTTGCAAACATTAACGGGTAAAGGTATTTTTGGCTTACTCTTTTTAATGGCATTTATTTTTATTTTAATATTTATGCTTATTAAAAAAGAGTTCCTGTCACAAAAAGCAAGAAGTTTAGAGGAGTCCGTACTCTCTTTAGTTATTTTAGGAAGCCTTTTAGCAACAATTGTTTATGCGAATGTGCAAGAGATTTTTTATGTTCAAAGTGTAAGTATAATTTTTTGGGTAATATTTTTTATGGGTATCTCGATTGCTTTTGAACAAACAAATAAAAAAGTGACTCATTCACTCAATAAAGCGTTTTTATATACTGTTTATTTGATGTTAATTCTTTTGCCGTTTCACATTTTAAACATCTCATATGTAAAAGATTTTTTACAAGAAAAAGTTCCATTTTTTTCAGGTGGTTTTTTAGATACAATTGTATGGGTTGCATTTGCTGTAATTGCTTACACTTTTGTTATGCAAAAAAAGGTAATCAAACACTCACATGTAAGTGAATTTTTAATAGACTGTGACCAAAGCGACAAGCCTCAAATGTTTCATGAAAATCCAACACCTAGAGCAGGGGGAATTGGAATTTTTGTTGGTAATCTATTTCTAATATCTAATCCTATCGGCTGGAAATTGATAGTTGTTGCTCTTCCAGCATTTATTGCTGGGTTAATTGATGACTTTAACTCTCTTACCCCAAAACCAATAGACTCTATGTAAGCATCAAAAATAAAGACTGCTGCAACTGCAGATAATGCTTGTAAAATCAGCCTAGTTTTTGGGGTAAGAGAG
>JAYEGD010000201.1:0-10727 GCA_034658915.1 Campylobacterota bacterium
GCCGCTGAGGCGACTAAAGTGAATATTCTTAGAATAGGCTAGCAATTTCAACAATTGTTCACTACCTTATTAAGTACAAAGCTTAATACATAATCTTTAAAGTAGTTGTTTTACAAGTTGACACTTAGCATTAATTACTCTTTTCTTATCCAAGCAGTGGAGCTAAGTACTTTTAGAAGTATTTAACTCCATTGTCTAGGTGGCTATAGAGAGAGGGCAACGCCTGGTCCCATTTCGAACCCAGAAGCTAAGCCTCTCATCGCTGATAATACTGATCCCTACGGGATTGGAAATGTAGGTCGCCGCCTAGCTTGGGATTTCTTTACTTTTTATTTCTCCTATTTATTATATTTTATGATTTTACACTTTTCTTTTTTACTTGTAATGGTTTAATTGTTTTTTATATTTGTAAGTTTATATAGTGTGTTTACATGTAGTGTTTATTACTTAATTTGAGGGATGTGGGACAGTGTAGTGCCCCTGATATTATTTTGCTCTACCTAAAGATATTTTATTTCCTTTAAACTCTAGAATTTCTACTTTAATCTCTTCTCCCTCACTAATTACATCCGCAACTCTGTTGACTCTCTCATTAGAGATTTTTGATATATGTAGAAGACCATCTATACCACCTGGAAGACCTATAAATGCTCCAAAGTCAACTATTTTTTTAACAGTTCCTACAACGCAATCGCCAACGTTATATTCAATTTTTTCTTTAGCTTCTCCTAATACAACATTTTCTATATGATCTTTTGCATCTTGTATGGATTGTCTATTTTTACTAGTAATTTTGACATCACCTTTTTTCTTATCTATATCTATACTTACACTAAATTTTTCAATTATCTCTCTAATAGTCTTGCCAGCTTGTCCAATAATTTCTCCAACACTGCTAGGATCGATTCCAAACGTGTGTGATGTTGGTAAAACACCATCATTTAACTCTATGTTACTCTCAGCATCTAACATTATATCAATTATATGTGAGCGTCCTTTTTTAGCTTGATGTAGTGCCTCTTTTAGAACGTCAAGTGAAATTCCACCTAATTTAATATCCATTTGAAGTGCACTTATTCCATTTTTTGAACCAGCTACTTTAAAGTCCATATCTCCATCATGATCCTCTAGACCCATAATGTCACTTAAGATTGCATATTTACCATTCTCGCTTACCATACCCATAGCAATTCCAGCTATTGTTTCACTCATCTCAATATCAGCTGAACGAAGCGCCATATAGCCTCCGCAAACTGTTGCCATTGATGATGAACCATTTGACTCTAAAATTTCAGATACTAGACGAATAGTCCCAGGGTTTGTAGATATTGATGACTCTAATGAACGTTTTCCTAAATTTCCATGACCTAACTCTCTACGTCTAGGGGCACCTATAGGGCTTGGCTCTCCAACGCTAAATCCTGGAAAATTATAGTGAACCATAAAGTTCTCATTTTGTGTCTCATCACTTTGCAAATCTTCATACATTTGAGCATCACGCTCATTACCTAGTGTTAAAATTACTAATGCTTGTGTTTGACCCCTTGTGAATATTGCTGAGGCGTGAGCTGATGGTAGTACATTTGTCTTAATATCAATCGGTCGAACTTCATCTAATGATCTTCCATCTGCACGAACTTTTTGTGTTAAGATTTGTCCTCTTACAGTATCTCTTTTTACTGACTCTACTGCTTTAAAAATTTCATCTTTATCATAATCTACTTTTATTAATACTATCTCGTTAGCAATATCTAAAAGTGCTGTTGAGCGTTCAGATTTTGCCATCTTGTTTATAGCAAGAGAGATTTTCTCACTAAAATTTTCTTTTACATAGCTTTTAATCTCTTCATTAATTGTAGTTATTTTACATTTTAATTCACTTACAGGTGCTGCAAATTTACTAAATTGAGATTCATAAGCACCATTCGCAATAGTTAGGTTTTGCATTGTTGCATCTAGTATCTCAATCATCTCATCTTCACCAATACAGTTAGCACTATGTGTAATGATTGTCTCATTCATAATGGTCGTATCTAGTGTTGGTTCGATTGTTGCCATGGTTACATCTACATCATCACTTCCAAGTGAACGCATCTCTATCATTAGCATATCAGATTTACTTCCTGATAGGTATAAGTCAAGTGTGCTATCCTCCATCTGAGTCATAGTTGGATTGAATATTAACTCTCCTCCAACTTTACCAACTCTCATAGCTGTAACAGATGTTGATATATCTAAATCAGATACATAAAGAGCTGCAGATGCAGCATTTAGTGCTAATACTTGTAAATCTGCTTCTTTGTCAGCACTAAACACAATAATAGAGATCTGAATAGGATTTGCAAAACCTTTTGGAAATAGTGGACGAAGTGATCTATCTACAATACGTGAAGTTAAAGTCTCAAAGTCACTAGGTTTAGTTTCACGCTTAAAAAACCCTCCAGGGAATTTTCCTGCTGCATAAGTTTTTTCAATATATTGAACAGTAAGAGGTAAAAAATCTTCATCTACCATTTGTGTTGAATCACTTACTACTGTTGCTAAAATAACACTGTTTCCACTTCTAAGCCACGCAGCACCATTTGCTTGACGTGCAACCTCATTAAAACTATACTCTTCTACTTTATTTACTAATTCAATAGCTACATCGTATCTCATTTTTTTCTCCTAATATACTTATTATCTCTTTATCTAATACTTTATCCAAAACTTTATAATAACATGATGTTTGTTTGTAATCTTTAATTTCACTAACAAAAAATATATCATCTACAAGTGGTGATAATACCTCTACAACTTCTGTTGGAATTATAGGAGTTGCTATATAGACAGCTTTTGGATTCATACCCAAAATTGTTTTAACTGCACATAGCATCTTCATACCAGTTTCGCTTCCCTCATCTACTATCAGCACAATTTGTTTGCTCATATCTTTAAATGGACGACCTTTTCTATATTTGTAGATATAGCTCAAAATCTTCTCTTCATGACGACGCCTTGCTTCGCCATAGATGTAGTCATATTTAATTCCAAATGAGTCAACTAATGAGGTGTCAATAACTAGCTCTTCAAACTCACTAACTCTAGCTATGTCACAATCTTTATTGTTTGGTGCTTTTATTGATTCTGAAAAGAGAAAATCCATACTGTTTTCGTGTCTTTGTCTAAGGTGTGATGCTACTACCAATCCACCAGATGATACTGAAACTATATTCCAAGACTCTTGTTTCATTCTATTGTGAGGAATTAGTTCTCTTAATTTTGCTGCAGCATCTTCTCTATTTTTAAATAACCAACCCATATCTATTTACTTTCGCTTATTTGGTAACTTAAATTATCAAATCCACCAAGTGGCTTTAATACTATTTTAAAGTAGATATATTTATCATAAACTGAATTTGTTAAGTTATTTGTTAAGATAGGTCTATTGTTTTCAACGTACTCAATGCCAAAGTCCCAGCAACGTTTAGAGTAGATAAATCCTAAAGAGAAGCGTTTTTTTACACTCTCATGAATATCATAATCAAGTGTAGCGTTTATCTTGTAATTTTTGTCATATTGATAAGATAGAGTTGAACCAATAGCATCTGATTTTGACTCTAAATAGTTCTCAAAATAGTGACTAAGTCCAAAATTGAACACCGTTGTAGTGTAGTTTACGGTACTAATAGATTTAGTAATAAGATTTCTTTGATGATTGTAGTAGATATCATTGTAGATAGAGATACTTTCAGTTACCATAAGCTCAATCTCATTTTCTAACTCTTGCAACCTATTACTCAACTTTGAATAAGAGAAGTTTTGTGATAATCTTTGATATAAGAGTTGTCTTCCTTGTTTATTGTAAAAGTATTGTGCTATTTCTAGTTTTGTCTGATTTTCTATATCACTTAAACCATAATATTCACACCCGTTATCTGCATTTGGATTCTCATTACAATACTCAAGATTATTTTTGTAGTAACCACTTCTATAGCTGCCTCCACCATTTATATATTTTACATCAAACATTAAAATATGGTTAAAATTCTCATAACCTCTACTTAATTGTGAATTTGCATTAAAAACATTGTAGTTACGTGCAAAATTTCCTGCATTAAAATTAGTATCACTTTGATACTCATTAGGAGTTCCATTAAAACCAATATGCCTTGCGAATAGATTTGCTGTGTATGAAAGATTTAAAAAATCATCAAAAAATGAGGTTTGTATAGTTAAAGGAACTGTAATTTGACTCTGTTGCGCTTTAATACCATCTGCTCTATCAAGATTATTAAATTGAATATCCACATCATAAAGTAGATGTTCATCAAGCAAAGTATCTAAATAGTGATGGTATTGAATAACTGGTAGATTTTGAATTGTATTTGAGTTACTTTTGTATTCAAGGTCTGTGTAATATTTAAAATATGTTCCAATATAGTTTTTATCAGTGCTATAAAACATATTAATTCTTGAAAGAGTTTGTGACGCAGTTACAGTGTTTAAAGAGTCATTTTGAGATAAGTTGATGTAATCTACATCATTCATCAAATTCAAATCAACTCCTAAACCAGACTGCCCATCCAAGTCAATGTTAAACCACTGCTTTATAAAGTCACTATTTTGGTACTTAACTGTAATACCTTGATGTGTTGTATTAGCAAGATTATACTTTTTTGCATAGTGGTCATACTCTTTAAATAGTCCAAAATCTATCTCACCTTTTGAAACAGGAGAATCTATAAAACGAAAGGTACCATACACTCCATAACCACGCTCTGTTCTTATTTGAGGTCTTAGCTCTAGGTCCCAATTATCATGAGGTGCTATGTAGATTGGTTGTTCATAAAAGAAGCCCTCATTTGCAGAGATACCAACAGCAGGGTAGAGAAGTCCTGAGCGTCTAGTTGTGTCTAAAGAGAATCCAAAGTATGGAGTGTAAAATATAGGAATATCATAAAAATAGAGTCTAACATTGTAAATATTTAACCACTTATCGTCTTGATTATACTCACTACTACTAAATTTCATAAGCCATAGTGGGTCTGTTGGGTCACAACTAGACATCACTCCACTAGATATTTCAAAGTCTCTATCTTCACCCTTTGCAAGTTTTGATGTTACCCATAGTTGTGAGGGCTTATCTAGCATATAAAATGGTTTAAAAGTTCTTGATTTCTTAGATATATTTATGCGAACATACTCTCCTAAACCAACAAAGTCCTCTCCTTGTGAAGCTTGAATATTTCCAAAAAGTTCTAATTCACCACTCTCTTTATTGTAGGTTGCTCTTGAGGCGCTCATTTCATGGTTTTGATAGAGAACTAGAACACTGTTTTTTGCATTAATATGTGTAGTGTTTGAATCAACATTCATAGCATAAACTTCTACTTCATCACTCAACTCAATAGAAAAAAGTGCAATTGGTAGTAGAAGTAAAAAAAGCGTAAACCTATACATCAACAACAATACTCCTTGCAGTTTTGTCATGCCATGTCTGTCTTGCAGGATCAAAGACTCCCCAAATAAACCCTATGTACATTAAACTTTCACTAATTACTCTAAAAATTGCTCTATTAAAAGCTAAAAGAAGAGGTGGATTAGAGACAGTAGTTAAATCGCAAACCCTAATTTTCATAATAATTTTACCTATGCTTGCACCATATTGATAGACAAAGAATGTTTGATAAATTATTTTAATAGCCATATATTCAAGTAAAAATGAGTTAGTAAGGTAGATAATATCTTCAGTAGTTTTGGCGCTTGAGTAGGAGTTCCAAAGAATTATAATTAGCAAAATAGAGATTAACATCTCATCAATAAAAAGCGCAAATGCTCTTTTATTGATTGATGCTAGTTTTAAGTTTTCTCTATATAGAAGCTCTTCAATTTTTTCATCCATTCTATTTCAGTGCCTGATAAGCGATGTCATTTCTTATCTTCTTGCCAGCAAAGTGAACCTGTCCACATAACTTGTATGCTAAATCTCTTGCTTCTTTAATTGTGTCACCTAAACCAATGCAAACTAGAACCCTTCCACCAGTTGCAAGTAGAAGACCATCTTCCTCGCTTACCCCAGCGTATGATATGTGAGTACTATTTTTAATATCTTCATGAACTATCTCATCTACAATAATTTCAGCAGGTGTTGAACTTTTGTATGGATACTCTTGAGAAGCCATTACAACACCAACAGCTTTTTTGTCAATAAACTCTACATGTAGTGAGTCTAGTTGTGAAGTTGCGGCTTTATAAAAAAGCTCACTTGCAGGTGTTTTCATTAGTGGCATTAAAATTTCGCACTCAGGATCTCCAAAACGAACATTAAATTCTAATGTTATTGGCTCACCATTTACAACCATAATCCCAATAAAAAGTACACCCTCAAAAGGAGCGTTCTCTTCTTGCATCCCTTTTAAAGTTGGACGAATTATTCTATCTTTGACTTTTTCATATAGCTCATCATCTACAAGTGGAGTTGGTGCATATGCACCCATTCCACCAGTGTTTGGACCCTCATCATTATCTAAGAGACGTTTGTGGTCTTGTGCGGCTGGTAGTAAAATGAAATCTTTTCCATCACAAATTGCGAACATAGAGAGTTCATAACCATCTAAGAACTCCTCAACAATTACATTTTTCCCAGCATCTCCAAAACTTTTACCACTCAACATTTCAGAGACTGCAACTTTTGCCTCATCTTTGCTTTGAGCAATAATTACGCCTTTTCCAGCGCACAGTCCATCTGCTTTTACAACAATAGGAGCAGTTAATGTCTCAATGAATTTAAAAGCTTTCTCAATAGAGTCTGTCTCAATATACGCAGCAGTTGGAATCTCATATTTAGCTAAAAAGTTTTTCATATATACTTTTGAGCCCTCTAGTCTTGCAGCAGCTTTAGATGGTCCAAAAATCACTAAACCATGAGATTTAAAAATATCTACAACTCCCTCAGTTAAAGGGTTTTCAGGTCCTACAATAGTCAAGTCTATTGAATTATCTTTTGCATATTGAGCCAACTCATTGTACTCTTTAATTAAAATGTTTTCACCAAGAGCAGAGGTTGCACCATTTCCTGGTGCAAAACAAATTTTATTAACTTTTTCATCTTTAAATAGTGCTAAACCAATAGAGTACTCTCTACCGCCACTTCCAATAACCATTACGTTCATAATTTATAATCCTTAAGGTTTTTTACCCTTTTACATGTAAATGTAATTATAGCTTTTTGAGCGTTAAAATACAATATTATCTCATAAAATTACCTATACATGTAGTAACTCAAGGAGATATAAATTAAATTAATATTACTATCTAGTAACTTTAAGTAACATAACTAATTTTATTATTTTATAGTTATATTATTTATAATAGATTTTGCTCTTATTGCTTATTATTAAAGGAAAGGAAAAGATATGGAGCAAAATAGTATTTTTAAAGATATTCCCTCTCCAGTTAAAAATGAAATATTTGAAACACTTATATTTAGCACTAATATTGAAATAAAGAGAATTATATCTTGTGGGCATAGTTCACCTAGAACAGGCTGGTATGAACAAGTGTGTAGTGAGTGGGTTATTATTTTACAAGGAGAAGGAAAAATAGAGTTTGAAAATGGCAAGGTTGTAGAGCTTGGTGTTGGTGACTACATAAATATACCATCAAAAATAAAGCACAAGGTTTCATGGACAACAAGTGATGAAAATACTATTTGGTTAGCTATACATTACTAGAGCATAAGGAGTCTTGTAGGTTTTCCAAAAGGCGTTAAGACTCTTACTTTTTTGTAAAATACTCCACACTTCTAGCTTTTAAGGTGCTAAATATTTTAGAGTATTTAGCACTATTACATGTACAATCAACTACAGATACACCATCATTAAAAAAGTGTGAACTGCTACTACATGTAGTGTTATTGTCAAAGATAATAAAGTTTACATTTAAGTCTCTATTTTTGCTACAAAAGAGTTCCACATTTTTGTACTGTACTACATGTAAACTAAACTTATCTTCACAAGTTGCACTTACAACTGTTATGGAGATATTTTTTTTATAACTCTGTTTAATGGCTGACAATATTTTATAATCTTCAAGTTTATTTAGAGCTATGCTGATAGAGCTAGTTGATTTGCTGATTTTTTTACTTATGTAGCTAGATGCATCTCTTCTATCTTCAGGTAGTAAGAAAATATACTTTGCGTAACTTGTTGATATAACAATTATTGTGATTGTTAAAAAAATCTTCATATATTCAAACTTTTTTAGATACAATAATACCATTTACTCAATTAATAGGACGACTTCATGAAAATTGTTTTAATCAACACAAACCCTGTAGTATCAAAATTAGTTACATTAAGCGCACAAAAAACAGGAGATGAGCTTGTTAGTTTATCATCTGTAGAAGAGCTAGAAGATGGCTTAAACAGTACGTTACTAATTATTGATGATGACATATTTTCTCAAGAGATGTTTGATGAGATAAAAAATAAGTTAACATTTTCAAAATCTTTATTAATTGCGCCAAGAGACACTCCTACTCCTGAGGGTATGAGTAGTGTTCTTAAAAAACCATTCTTGCCAACAGAGTTGGTTGAGCTTTTTACTGACATTTCATCTATTAATGGTAGTGATGATGGTGACTTCTCAGAAGACGAGATGAACCTAGATGACTTGAGTGAAGATAATGATGAGTTGGATTCACTACTAGATGAAATTGAAGATGATGTTTCGATAGATGGCGATGACTTAACACTACAAAGTGATGAGTTTGAAGAAACTGAAATAGATACACTATTGGATGAGGGTTCAGATGATGAATTGGACACTCTTTTAGATGATGAGATAAGCTCAAAGAGTGAATTAGAAGATGATTTAGATTCACTATTAGATGAGAGTGATGAAGATAGCATTGATAACAAAGAGGATGAAATGCTACTCGATAATTTTGAAGAAGATGGCGATGATGAATTAGATTCCCTTTTTGACGAACCATCTAATGATGATGAGTTAGACCTGCAACTAGGTGAAGAAAATACAGAAGATGAGATGTCACTTGAAGATGATGTTGAATTAGAAGATGACTTAGACTCACTGTTAGATGAAGATAGCGAAAGTGAAGATAAGCTAGAAGACGATTTAGACTCATTGTTAGATGAAAGTAGTAGTGAGAATGATGAGCTAGACTCTTTATTAGAAGATGATACTAAAGATGAAGAAGATGAGATGTCACTTGAAGATGATTTAGACTCACTGTTAGATGAAGATAACGAAAGTGAAGATAAGCTAGAAGATGACTTGGATTCATTGCTAGATGAAGAGAGTGAACAAGAAGATGATTTTGATACACTGTTAGATGAACCAGAACTTGAAGAGCCAGAAGAAGATGAAATAGATGGTATGATTGATAGCTTAGAGAGTATGCAAAGTGATGAAAATGAGCTGCTAGATACTTTTGACGAAGTTGAACCAAGTGAAGATGATGACATGGAAGGCATATTAGATGAAGATGAAGTAAATGAAGTTCAAGATTTATTGGGTGAAGATGTTGAAGATGAGCTTGCGTCAGCAGAAGAAGAGTTTGAAGATGAATTAACACCTGTTGAAGAGGATGAAGTTAAAGAAGAAGATGATTTAGATGATTTAATAGAGACAACAAAGTCATTGGTTAATGGCGCAACCTCGTTAGATGAAATTGACGAAAATGACATAATGGAAGCAGTTGGAGAAGCAAGTAGCAGCGTTGCTGAAGCTCCTGCAGTAGAGCATGATGAGGTAGAAGAGACTACTAAACAAGTTGCTGTGACTTCAAATAGTAGCTCAAGCGCAGTAGAGGGAGTTGAAGCTTTACAAACTCTTTTAAAAGCGCTCTCTTCAGAAGATGTTGGTAAATCATTAAAAGGTGTTAGCATTAATATTAATATAAATTTTGGCAATAACGATGAATAAAGATAGTGGTGCTATTTTAGTTCTATCAGGTCCAAGTGGAGCTGGAAAAAGCTCATTAATAGCAAAAATTAAACCACATATTGGAGAGTATTATTTTTCTATTTCAACGACTACAAGAGCCATGAGAAGTGGTGAAGAAGATGGTATAGATTACTTTTTTGTAAGCAAAGAGGAGTTTAAGCAAGACATAGAAGATGAGCACTTTTTAGAGTATGCAATGGTTCATGGAAACTACTATGGAACATCACTAAAACCAGTAAAAAAAGCATTAAATAGTGGTAAATTGGTTATCTTTGACATTGATGTTCAAGGACATGACTCTGTACAAAATAGACTAAGTGACATTACAACTTCTGTTTTTATTACAACACAATCTTTTGATATCTTAAAGCAGAGATTAAACGGCAGAGCTACAGATAATGAAGATATTATACAAAAGCGTTTAAAAATGGCTAAAATGGAAATTCAAAGAATAAGTGAATTTGATTACATAATTGTAAATGACAAATTAGAAGAAGCAGCTGAGTTGTTAATTACAGTTGCAAAAGCAGCAAGACTAAAAATACCAACACAAAGAATAAATCAATTTGTTTATGATTGGTAAACGTAGCATCTATTATTATTTTTTTACATTATTTGTTGTATAATCCACCAATAAGTGCCTGACCACAATAGATGACATATTCAACAACATTTAAAAGGTTTAGATTCAAGGCGAACTTTACTTGGCGATGCTAGCATCGTTAAGTGAAGTTCAACGCAGAAGATGAATCTTTTAAATGTTGCCCGTAGGGTGA